>JBATYU010000997.1:0-12413 GCA_049674245.1 Bradyrhizobium sp.
CTCGAGGAGCGTTCGGCACGCGGCCGCGATGGCCTCACCGGTGCGCGGCGGCCCGGCGATATCGGGTTTGCCTCTTTGCGGGGCGGCACCGCGGCCGGCGATCACAGCGTGATTTTTGCCGGCCCTCACGAACGCATCACGCTCGCCCATCATGCCGAGGACCGCGTTCTGTTCGCGCATGGCGCGCTGAAGGCGGCGCTGTGGGCGCACGGCAAGAAGCCCGGCTTTTATACCATGGCCGACGTGCTGGGCCTGGGCGAGGCCTGAACGCATTTTCGAAAATAAAAACGGAAAATCACAGCAATGAGCGACCGTCTCCTTGTGCTCGTGCGCCACGGCCAGAGCGAATGGAATCTGAAGAATCTCTTCACCGGCTGGAAGGATGGTGACCTGACCGAGCCGGGCGTCGCGGAAGCAAAAGTCGCCGGCCCCACGCTGAAGGCGCAGGGGCTGCAATTCGATATCGCCGTCACCTCGGTCTTGCTGCGCGCGCAGCACACGCTCGACCTGATGCTCGTCGAGATCGGCCAGACCGGCCTGCCGACCAAAAAAAACCTCGCGCTCAATGAACGGGACTATGGCGACCTCTCCGGGCTGAACAAGGACGACGCCCGCAAGAAGTGGGGCGAGGAGCAGGTGCTGATCTGGCGCCGCTCCTATGATGTGCCGCCGCCCGGCGGCGAAAGCTTGAAGGATACGCTGGCGCGCACGCTGCCTTACTACGTCCAGGAGATCCTGCCCTGCGTTTTGCGCGGCGAGCGCACGCTGGTCGCAGCGCACGGCAATTCGCTGCGCGCGCTGATCATGGTGCTGGAGAAGCTATCGCCGGAAAACATCGTGAAGCGCGAACTCGCGACCGGCGCGCCGGTGATCTACCGGCTTAATGCCGACGCCACCGTCGCGTCGAAGCTCGATCTGGCGTGATCAGTCAACAATTTGAGCCGTCATTCCGGGGCGATGCAGAGCATCGAACCCGGAATCTCGAGATTCCGGGTCTGGTGCTAACGCACCATCCCGGAATGACGAGTGTTTTTCCTAATGCATTCCGATCTGGCCTGCTTCCCAGCCCAGCATCGCCCGCTTGCGGGTGATGCCCCAGTGATAGCCGGTCAGCGCGCCGCTCTTGCCGAGCGCGCGATGGCAGGGCACCACGAACGACACTGGATTTTTGCCGATCGCGGCGCCAACGGCGCGCGACGCCTTCGGATTTTTGATCTTGCTGGCGATGTCGGAGTAGCTGACCGCGCGGCCCATCGGGATCTTCAACAGCGTCTCCCACCCCCGCACCTCGAAATCGGTGCCGATCAACACCACGCGCAGCGGCTGGTCCGGCCGCCATAGCCGCGTGTCGAAGATGCGTTGTGCCAGGCAAGCCGTCCCGTCGCGGTCATCGACATAGGTCGCATTCGGCCAGCGCCGCTTCATGTCGGCGAGTGCGACCTGTTCTTCGCCCGGATCGGCGAAGGCAAGACCGGCGAGCCCGCGGCCGCTCGCGATCACGATCGCCGTGCCGAACGGCGAGGGGTGGAAGCCGTAAGCCAGCGTCATGCCGGTGCCGCCGTTCTTCCATTCGCCCGGCGACATCGCCTCATGGGTCACGAACAGATCGTGCAGCCGGCCGGGGCCTGACAGCCCTGAGTCGAGGGCGGCATCGAGCACGCTCGCGGAATCGCGCAGCAGGCCCTTGGCATGATCGAGCGTCAGCGCCTGCATGAAGGCCTTTGGCGTCAGCGAAGCCCAGCGGCGGAACAGATGGTGCAGCTCATCCGGTGTCACACCGGCCGCATCCGCCATCGATTCGATGGTCGGCTGGTCGCGCCAGTGTTCGGAGATGAAGGCGATCGCGCGGCGTACGGAATCATAGTCCCGCAGCGCTGCGTTCTGGGGGCCCGGCTTGGCCAGGCGGTGGTCATTTATGGCGAGTGTCATCATGGGATTTGATGTAGGGCGCATGCGAGGTTCAAACCACCCGATTTCCGATAAGCCGCAACTAGACCGGATTATAGGTTACGCCGCGCCGCGCAGTCTGCAACGCAGCATTTAAGGCTTTGATAAAACTAGCCTTTTCGTCAGGCCCCAAAAAACTTGCGATGGCGATGCGGCGACCGCGGGAAACCAGATAAAGCTTTTCGATGCCGAATTCCGCATGCGCCTTCTGGTCAATCTGCACCCACAGCGGATTGAGCACCCATTCGGCCACATGGCCGCGATGGTTGACGCGTCGCACGCGCAGCTCGGATGGTGTCACCAAAATCTCCTCGCAGGCCCGCGCGCGGCGGAAATTGATTCTAAACGCCCAATAGATCGCGACCACGTCGAGCCCGAAAAAGCCGAACACCGGCCAGGCCCCCATCAGCAGGAAGATGACGCCGGCGGCAAGGCTGATCAGGCTCAAAAACGCCATCAGCACCAGAAAGCCGGTGCGGTTCAGCGAGCGGTGCGGCGTCAACAGCGCCGAGAACAATGTCAGCTCGGCCGTTGCGGGATCAAAATCGTTGCCTGTGGTCATGGCCTGCCAGTATACGAGGGATCATGGCCAAAATCATCCGCTCCCGGCGCGCGCGCAAATCCCGCGCAAAATCGGCACCGAGGAAAACGGCCAAGAAGGCCAAGACGAAGGTCAAGACCAAATCTAAGGCCGACTTATTCCCCCAGCGTCCAGCAAGGAAGCTGAAGGCGTCAAGGCCCAAATCTTCAAAACCCAAATCTTCAAGACCTTGGACACCGGCCGAAGTCCGCGAGGCGTTCGAGCGGTTCCGCAAAGCCAATCCCGAGCCGAAGGGCGAGCTCGAACATCTCAACCCCTATACGCTCCTGGTCGCGGTCGTCCTGTCGGCGCAGGCGACCGATGCCGGCGTCAACAAGGCGACGCGCGCGTTGTTTGAGGTTGCCGACACGCCGCAAAAGATGCTCGCGCTCGGCGAAGAAAAGTTGCGCGACTACATCAAAACCATCGGGCTCTACCGCAACAAGGCCAAAAACGTTATCGCGCTCTCGGAAAAGCTGATTGCCGGGTTCGGCGGCGAGGTGCCGCGCACCCGCGCCGAGATCGAATCGCTGCCGGGCGCCGGGCGCAAGACCGCCAATGTCGTGCTCAATATGGCCTATGGCGAGCACACCATGGCGGTGGATACCCATGTATTCCGGGTCGGCAACCGAACAGGCCTGGCGCCCGGCGACACACCGCTCGAAGTCGAGCTCGGGCTGGAGAAGGTGATTCCTCCAGAGTTCATGCTGCACGCGCATCACTGGCTGATCCTGCACGGCCGCTATACGTGCCTGGCGCGCAAGCCGCGCTGCGAGGCGTGCCTGATCAACGATCTCTGCCGCTGGCCGGAGAAGACGGTCTAGGCGCACGTCCACCTGATGGCGATGTGCAGGGCATTTTCGGCCAAGATCTTCGGCCGATCGCGATCTTGTATGCGCTCAATGGTGGGCATACGCTTGCGTCCCAAGGTCTGGATCTAAGGACCGCGTAAAAATTTCGGGAGGGCGCCGTGCGATTGCAGCATGCCTTCATTTCAGCTCTCGCAGTCCTGGCTCTCGCGCCGTCCGGCGCACGCGCGCAGATCTCCGACGATGTGGTGCGGATCGGCGTCCTCAATGATCAATCCGGCCTTTATGCCGATCTGGGCGGTCCCGGTTCGGTCACTGCCGCGCGGATGGCGGTCGAGGATGCCGGCGGTTCGGTGCTCGGCAAGCCGGTCGAGATCGTTTTTGCGGACCATCAGAACAAAGCCGATATCGGCGTCGCCGTCGCGCGGCGCTGGTTTGAAAACGAGAAAGTCGACATGGCGATCGGTTTCGACAATTCGGCCGTGGCGCTTGCGGTCGAGCAGCTTGCGGTCGACCGCAATCGGATCGCGATCGCGGGCGCGGTCGGAAGCACCGCCTTCACCGGCAAGAACTGCACGCCGAACGAAGCCTCCTGGATCTATGACAGCTACGCCCTCACCACGAGCCTCGCCAAATCGACGGTCACTGAGGGGCGCGACACCTGGTTCTTCATCACGGTCGATTATGCGTTCGGCCATTCGCTTGAAGCCGATGCGACCGCGGCGGTTAAGGCTGCCGGCGGCAAGGTGCTCGGCAGCGTGCGCCATCCGCTGAACACCTCGGATTTCAGCTCGTATCTGCTGCAGGCGCAGGCGTCCGGCGCCAAGGTTGTCGCGTTCGCCAATGGCGGCGGCGATATGGTCAATGCCGTCAAGCAGGCCAACGAGTTCGGCTTGACCAAGAACCAGACCATGGTCTCGTTGCTGATATTTCTTTCCGACGTTCACAGCATGGAGCTGCAGGCAGCCCAGGGATTGAAGTTCGTCACCGCGTTCTATTGGGATCGCGATGACGAGAGCCGCGCCTGGTCGCAGCGCTTCTTCGAGAAACAAGGCAGAATGCCGACCATGGCGCAGGCCAGCGTCTATTCGGCGGTCCGCCACTATGTCGCCGCGATCGCCGCGGCCGGCACGGATGAAGCCAAGGCTGTGATGGCGAAAATGCGCGCGATGCCGGTTAATGACTTCTATGTCAGGAACGGGCGGCTGCGGGCAGACGGCCGGCTGGTTCATGACATGTATTTTGCCCAGGTGAAGAAGCCGTCGGAATCCACAAAGCCCTGGGACTATTACAACATGCTCGGCGTCATTCCGGGCGATCAGGCGTTCCGCCCGCTCGCGGAAGGCGGGTGCCCCCTGGTCGCGCGCTGACTGTCGCATTCAACTTATAGTGACCGCCGAAAGCGGCCTGGTCGCCGCGGCAGCGAAATATTGGCTTGATTGCGCGGTTCTTATGCTCGGGTAGCAGAGGCAGGGGACAGGACATGGACCACACGGCCGCGCTGGTTTCGCTTGCGACCTCGGTTCCACCCCATCTGTTTCACCAGGACGAAATCCTCAAGGCCGCGCGGGGAGTGATGGCCGATCGCTATTCGCAGTTCGAAACGCTGGCGAGCCTGTTTGCCAACACCGGCATCCGCCATCGTTACGGCGTCAAGCCAATGGAATGGTATCTCGAACGGCGCGGATGGCCGGAGCGGACGCAGGCCTTTCTGGAGGGCGCCGAATCCCTCTTTCTCGACGTCGCGCGCAAGGCCATCGCGAATGCCGATCTTGCGCCCGCCGATATCGATACCGTCGTGACGGTGTGTTCGACCGGCATCGCAACGCCGACGCTGGAAGCACGTGCGGCCTCCAAGCTCGGCTTCCGAACCGACATATCGCGCGTGCCGATCTTTGGCCTCGGATGCGCGGGCGGCGTGTCCGGGCTCTCGATTGCGTCGCGGTTGGCGCAATCGCGGCCCGGCACCAACGTGCTTTTGGTGGCGCTCGAGCTTTGCACGCTGGCGGTGCGTCATGACGAACTGACCAAGGCCAATGTCGTCGCCGCCAGCCTGTTCGGCGATGGTGCTGCGGCCGTCGTCCTGCGCGCCGGCGATGGCGGCGCGACCCGGATCGAGGCCACGGGTGAAAAACTCTGGCCCGAGACGCTCGATGTGATGGGATGGAGCGTCGACCCGGAGGGCTTTGGCGTGATCTTTCAGCGCACGATTCCCGATTTCGTCCGGGACAATCTGGGACCCGCGGTCGCCGAAATCCTCGCCCGGATGGAGCTTTCGATCGACGACATCGACCGCTTCGTCTGTCATCCCGGCGGCACCAAGGTGATCGTCGCGCTGGAGCGGGCGCTTGCGCTCGATCAGGGCGCGCTCGATCACGAGCGCGAGGTCATCGCCGACTACGGCAATATGTCAGCGCCGACCGTGCTGTTCGTGCTCGAACGTCTGCGCGCGCACGGCCTGCCGAAGCGGTCGCTGCTGACCTCACTCGGGCCCGGCTTCACGGCAAGCTGCGTCGCGCTACGGCACGCGGCGTGAGCCTTGCAACGATCATTCTGGCGCTGGTGACGCTGCAGCGCCTGGGCGAACTCGCTCTTGCGCGCCGCAATACCCAAAAACTGCTGGCGCGCGGCGCGGTCGAGGTCGGCGCCAACCACTATCCGCTGCTGGTTTCGGTGCACGCGGCGTGGTTGATATCGTTATGGATTTGGGGCCGCGATCAGGACGTCAATTTGGTCGCGCTCGGGCTCTTCATCGCGCTGCAGGGCCTGCGCGTCTGGGTCCTGGCAGCGCTTGGGCCGCGATGGACCACGCGCATCATCGTGGTGTCCGGCGAACCGCTGGTCAGAGCCGGCCCGTATCGATATCTCTCGCACCCCAATTATGCCGTCGTCGCCGCCGAGATCGCGTTGCTTCCGCTTGCGCTGCATCTGCCCTTGCTGGCGCTGATTTTCACAGCGCTGAACGCCGCAGTGCTTGCCATCCGGATTCGCACCGAGGCCCGCGCACTGTCCGCCATCAGTGGGCAGCTCGCACGCACGGCTTCATGAGCGACCAGCGCGAATGCAAAACCGACCGTCCGGCCATCGCGACATGGGTGGGTTTTCTTCTGATGTGCCTCGGCATGTTCATGGCCATCCTCGACATCCAGGTGGTCGCAACCTCGCTGCCGACGATCAGAAGCGCACTCGTTATATCTCCCGACGCCATGAGCTGGATCCAGACCGGCTATCTGATCGCGGAGGTGATCGCGATCCCGCTGACCGGCCTGTTGACGCGGGTGCTGTCGCTGCGTTGGCTGTTTGCGGTAGCCGTCAGCCTGTTCACGTTCGCCTCCATCGGCTGCGCCTTGAGTGGCGACTTTGCCGTGCTGCTTGGCTTTCGGGTGGTGCAGGGATTTTCCGGCGGCGTACTGATCCCGGCGGTATTTTCCGCGGTATTTCTGCTGTTCCCGCCGCGGCTGCATGCCGCGGCCACCACGATCGGCGGCGTCGTCGCGGTCTTGGCCCCGACGATCGGACCCGTCGTCGGCGGCTGGATCACGGACACCTGGTCGTGGCCGTGGCTATTCCTGATTAACGTCATTCCCGGGCTGATCGCAGCAGCCGCGACGCCGTTGCTGTTGCCGCGGCAGGACGCGGATTTGAGCGAACTGAAGAAGCTCGACATGGTTTCACTCGTCGTGCTGGCGGCCACGCTTGCAAGCCTCGAAATCGGGTTGAAGGAAGCGCCGCAGCGCGGCTGGCTGTCGCCGCTCGACATCGGCTTGCTCGCGGCAAGCGCCGTTGGCTTGATGGTGTTCGTTCATCGCACCTTGCACTCCGCCCATCCGGTCGTGCAGCTCCTGACATTGCGGCGTCGCTCATTCGCGGTCGGCTGCGCGCTCAGCTTTTGCCTTGGCGTCGGTTTGTTCGGCTCGGTCTATCTGATGCCGGTTTTTCTGGCGTTCGTGCGCCGTCACGACGCCTTCGAGATCGGCACCATCATGCTCGTCACCGGGATCGCGCAACTCGTCACCGCACCCTTTGCCGCTATTCTCGAAAGTCGGGTCGGCGCGCGCGTTCTGACGGCGGCGGGCTTCGCCCTGTTTGCAGTTGGGCTTGGCTTGAGCGCGGTTCAACCGCGCACGGCCGATTTCGATGAGATGCTGTGGCCGCAAATCGTGCGCGGCGTCGCCATCATGTTCTGCCTGTTGCCGCCGACGCGCTTCGCCCTCGGGGCGCTGCCACCGGCGGAGGTCGCGGACGCCAGCGGGTTGTTCAACCTGATGCGAAATCTGGGCGGCGCCATCGGCATCGCCTTGATCGATACGATCCTCTATGGCCGGAGCACAATCTATGCCGAGGATTTTCGCGTGCGCCTGTTGGCAGGAGACATCAGTGCGGCAAAGGCGATCGGGCTTGATCTGTCTTTGTTCCTGAACCAGCCGCCGGGACCGCCCGACGAGGCCGCGATCGCCTATGTGCGCCCGATGGTGGAAAGGGCGTCACTGGCACTTTCCGTCAACGAAGCCTGGGCGATGCTCGCCTGCGTCGCAATCGCCGCACTCTTGTTGGTGCCGCTCGCGCGGGACAAGGCGTTTTCGAGCGAAGCCGAAAGCTAGAGCATGATCCGGAAAAGTGGGCACCGGTTTTCCCTCGCGACAAACGCGGAACGCGTTTGCGCGGAGATCATGCTCCAACAAAAAGATAGGACGGGATGACGATTCGAAGAAAAGTCATCCTGTTCTAGACCGTCGGGACGCCGGTCCGCCGCGCCGGCTCGAGTAATTCGGGCCGTGGGCCGGAGAGCCGTTTGTGCATGTGAACCATGAAGGCCATGCCGAACAGCGGCGTCGCCAGATTGACGATCGGGATCGACACAAAGGCCGCGATGACCAGCCCCGCGATGAACACCAGCGTCGCGTTCTCTTTGCGCATCGCCTTGGCTTCCGCCGGCGGACGAAACCGCATCGCGGCGAGCTCGAAGTATTCGCGGCCCAGAAGCCATGCGGTCGCGATGAAGAAGGCGAGGAAGCCGGCGCCGGCCACGAACACGAAGGGCAGCGCGATCAGATAGACCAGGATTGCGAGCAGCGCGGTCTTGATGCCTTCACGCATGGCAAGACCCAACGGCAGCGCCGAGCCCGGACGTTCCGCCGAATAATGTTCGCGCTCGACATGGTCGGCGACCTCGTCGACAAATACGCTTGCGACCAGCGAGGTGATCGCCGGCATCAGAAAGATACCGCCGAGCACGACGCCAAGGCCGGCGGCGATCGACACGATCCATGCGAGTACATTGAGCGGCGTGTGGAAGCCGGGGCCGAGCATCGCTTCGCCCCAACCCTCGCCATAGGTCGCAAACCAGCCTAACAGCCGCTGCAGGCCGATCGCGAGCACCGTGATCAGGACCAACGCCAATCCGATCGAGCGCCACAGGATCGAGCGCATCGGCGGCGACAGGATTTGCGAAAGCGCCTTGACGGCGGCGTCTATCATGATGGTCCGATCCTAACGCGAAAAGCCCTCGGCGAGAGGTAGCCACGCGCAAGCACTTCGGCAAGGGCCCAAGCCGCGGGCTTGGGCGCTACAAGGCGTCGAGCGGCTTGCCCCGCACGTTGGGGCCGAAAGCCGCAATCACGATGATCACGAGGATCATCGCCGCCGTGATCAGGCCGAACACGCCGTTGACGCCGCCGACGCGCAGCATGTAGGCGACGATGAAGCCGGAGAACGTCGCGCTGATCCGGCTCATTGAATAGACGAGGCCGGAGGCCCGCGCGCGGATCGCGGTCGGGAACACCTCGCTCTGATAGGCGTGATAGGCATAGGACATGATCGTGTTCGCGGCCGTCAACAAGACGCCGCTCAGGATCAAGGCCGCCGGCTCCGTGAACTGCGAAAACTCCATCCCGAACACGATGATCGCCGCGCAGGCGCCGCAGATGATCCATTTGCGTTCGAGCCGGTCGGCGAAGCTCGCGGCGAGCAGCGGTGCGATCGGATAGGCAAAGGCGACGATGAAGGAATATTGCAGGCTCTTGGTGACGGTGATGCCCTTTTCGACCAGCAACGTCGGCACCCAATTGGCAAAACCGTAGAAGCCGAAAGCCTGGCAGAAATTGAACACCATGAAAAGAGCGACCAGCGACAAATAGGGCGGCCTGAACAGCTCGGCAAAACCTGCCTTCAAGGGCGCGCGGACGGGTGGCGTATCGGCGATGAATTTCGGACGCGCGGAGGCGGTCGCGGCGGATGCTTCGAGCATCGCCAGGATCTTCAGCGCCTCCTCGGTCCTGCCGTGGCGCGCGAGCCAGAGCGGGCTTTCGGGCAGGTAAAGCCGCAATACCCAGATCACCATGCTGGCGCCGGCGCCGATCAACACGACCCAGCGCCAGCCGTCGATGCCGTAGGGCGACAGCGGCACCAGCCACCACGACAAGAACGCCACCACGGGTACCGAGATGAACATCGTGGCCTGATTGACTGCAAACGCACGGCCGCGCATCCAGCTCGGCACCAGCTCGGTGATATAGGCGTCTATGGTGATGATCTCGACGCCAATGCCGACACCGGCGATGAAGCGCCACAGCAGGAGGCCTTCGGACGTCGTCTGGCACGCCATGACGACGGAAGCCGCGGAGTAGCCGAGCAGCGCGAAGGTGAAGATCGCCCGCCGTCCAAAGTGGTCGGCGAGAAAGCCCAGGAAGAAGGTGCCGGCGAACAATCCGGCAAAAGTCGCCGCGACAAAGGCGCCGATCCCGGAAAAGCCGAAGAAGGCCTGCGTGGTGGTGGTCAACAGCCCGCTGCGGTTCAGCCCGGGCGCGATATAGCCGGTGAAGAACAGGTCGTAGATTTCGAAGCAGCCGCCGAGCGACAGCAGGATCACCAGCCTCCAGGCATAGGAGGAAGCCGGCAGGCTTTCGAGCCGCCGCGATATCTCGTCCGGCCCGGTCGATGCGGCCACGAGATCGGTTGCGGCGTCCATGCTGGCTACGCTCATGCTTTCCCTCCCGTCGAACCGGCGACCGCTTGGCGCGGTATCGCTTGACCGGTCTTTTTTCTGTCTGGCTACATAGCAGCGTTGGCAGCCGTCCTCCACGCATTTGCGCTATGCAGGAGTGAAGACACCGTTCCACAGATTATATTTTCCAGAGGGCGCCCTGAAGGCCTAGTCTGGCGGCCGAAGCGAAACGGGAGAAACCGATGACCGGGACGAGACTGCCGCTCGACGGCGTGAGGGTCGTCGAGATGACCCACATGGTGATGGGCCCGACCTGCGGCATGATCCTGGCGCAGTTAGGGGCCGAGGTCATCAAGGTCGAGCCGCCCGCAGGCGACAAGACCCGCAGCCTTGGCGGCATGGGCACATCGTTCTTCCCGCTGTTCAACCGCGGCAAACGCAGCGTTGTGCTCGACTTTGCCAAGCCCGAGGATTGCGAGACCATGCATCGGCTGCTCGCCAGCGCCGACGTTTTTCTGGAAAACTTTCGCGATGGCCAGCTGGAGAAGCAGGGCCTGGGCACCGATGAACTGCGCAAAAAGCATCCCCATCTGATCGTCGCGGGCCACAAGGGTTTTCTGTCCGGCCCCTACGAGCACCGTCCCGCGCTCGACGAAGTGGTGCAGATGATGTCGGGCTTGGCCGCCATGACCGGCACCGTCGCAAGACCGCAGCGCGTCGGCTCTTCGGCCAACGACATCATGGGCGGCATGTTCGGTGCGATCGCGATCCTCGCGGCGCTCTATCAGAAGCGCGGCGGCGTGACCTCCGGCGCCGACATCCGTATCGGCCTGTTCGAAAACTGCCTGTTTTTGGTGGCGCAGCACATGGTCGAATACGAGATGACCGGCAATAAGCCGCGCTCGATGCCCGAGCGCGAGCATGCCTGGCCGATCTACGACATTTTCGATACCGCCGGGGGGAATCGCATCTTCATCGGCGTCGTCACCGAAGGCCACTGGCAAAGCTTTTGCAAGGAATTCGGCTTGCAGGAACTTTTGGACGATTCGAGCTTGTGTACCACCACCGACCGTATCCTGGCGCGCGCAAGGATCATTCCGAGGGTCGCGGAGGAAATCAAACGCTGGAATGTGGCGGAGCTCTCGGAGAAGCTCGACGGGCTCAACATCTGCTTCTCGCTGATCAACCGCCCGGAAGACCTGTTGAAGGATCCGCACGTGCTTCGCCCTGGTGGGCTCGTCAACAACATCGATGCCGACGGCAAGGCGTTTCGCGTGCCGGCGCTGCCGATCGAATGGGAAGGCGGCCATCTCGGCGAAGGACTGAAGGTGCCGGTGCTCGGCGCCGACACGCCAGCCGTTCGCGCCGAGCTCGATGGCATTGCTTCAACCGCCAAGACCGCAGGGAGGCGCGCATGAGCCGTGTTCAAGATGTTTATCCCGACGATCGCGTCAGCTTGCGCGAAGTAGGTCTGCGCGACGGGCTGCAGCTGGTGAAATCGTTCCCGTCGACACAAGCGAAGCAGCGCTGGATCCGGGACGAATACGCCGCCGGCGGGCGGCATTTCGAGGTCGGCTCGTTCCTGCCGGCCAAAACCTTCCCGCAATTCGCCGACGTCCGCGACATCGTCAAGGCCGTTGCAGAGCTTCCCGGCGCGCATGGCATCGCCCTTGCGCTCAACGAACGCGGCGTCAACGAGGCGCTGGCGTCGGGCGTCGCCGAAATCGCCTCCGTGGTCTCGGCGACCGAAGAGCACAGCCAGGCCAATGCCAACCGTTCTCGTGAGTCGGCCATTGCCAATGTCAAACGGCTCTGCGATTTGCGCGACGCGAGTTCGCACAGGCCGGTCGTCAACGCCGGGATCTCGATGGCGCTGGGTTGTTCGATCGTGGGCCCGGTCGACCCGAACGAGGTGATCCGGATCGCCGAAAGATTATACGAGGCTGGCGTCGATATGGTCGCCGTCGCCGATACCGTCGGTTATGCCGGCCCCAGGCAGGTCGGCGAACTGACCAAAGCGGTGGTCAGGATCGCCGGATCAAAGCCGGTCTGCGTGCATCTGCACGATACCAGGGGCATGGGCATTGCCAACGCGTCGGCGGCGCTGGACGCCGGCGCGCGCGTTCTCGACGGC
>JBATYU010000998.1:0-3818 GCA_049674245.1 Bradyrhizobium sp.
CGGATGCACCGGTTGGCGGGCCCGCAGCGTGCCTTGCCGGCAGTTGTTCGCAGGCAACCCTTGGCCAGATCGCGAATGCCGAAAAGACCATGGCGGTACTGCGTCTCGACTCTGAACGC
Organism: Bradyrhizobium sp.; assembly: GCA_049674245.1. Taxonomy (GTDB): domain Bacteria; phylum Pseudomonadota; class Alphaproteobacteria; order Rhizobiales; family Xanthobacteraceae; genus Bradyrhizobium. The sequence continues at coordinate 120 of JBATYU010000998.1, forward strand.
GTCGTGGCGGGCAAGGAAGAAGGTCGGCGCGCGCTGGCCTGGGCCAACGAGCGGCTCGAACAAGGCCCCGTGCTGATCGCCTCGAGTTCAACGCCAGACCAGGTCGCGGCCCTTCAGGCGCGCCATGGCCGCGAAGCCGCCGGCCACGCTATCGAGCAGACGATGGCCGACATCGCCGAAGGGCTGGTGCGATCGGGTGTCCGGCGGCTTGTTGTCGCCGGCGGCGAAACGTCGGGCGCGGTGGTGGATCGCCTGGGAATCCCCGGGTTCCTGGTGGGCGCGGAGATTGCTCCGGGCGTGCCGGTGCTGAGAGCGGTCGGCGCGAACGAAGGCGACATGCTGCTGGCCTTGAAATCTGGCAATTTCGGCGGTCCCGCGTTCTTCTCCGATGCCCTCAAGCTGATGCGCTGAACGCCGCGGCGGAGACGCCGTCACGCGCGGATAGCAGGGAATTGAAGGCTCGCAAGGACCCGGAAATTGGCTATTTTGCCACCGTTCGGGTAAATCGGCGCCAGCGAGCCGGCCTACGGAGCGGCCGGTCCCATCCTTCCGCGGGATTGCCTGATTTATGGTTGCACTGGTCCGCATTGCACTCAGCCGGCCCTATACGTTTGTCGTCCTTGCGCTGCTGCTTCTGATCATCGGACCGCTGGCCGCGCTACGGACGCCAACCGACATCTTCCCGGACATCCGCATCCCCGTGATCGGCGTGGTCTGGCAATATACCGGCCTGCCGCCGGACCAGATGTCGGGCCGTATCGTCACGCCGTTTGAGCGCGCGCTGACCACAACGGTCAACGACATCGAGCACATCGTTTCCAATTCCTATAACGGTTTTGGCATCGTCAAAATCTTCTTCCAGCCGAATGTCGACATCCGCACCGCCAACGCGCAAGTCACCGCGATTTCGCAGACGCTGATCAAGGCGATGCCGCCCGGCGCCACGCCGCCATTGATCCTCAACTACAACGCCTCCACGGTGCCGATCATCCAGGTGGCGCTGTCGGGCGAAGGGCTCACCGAGCAAAACCTCGCCGATATCGGCATCAACCAGTTGCGCACGCCGCTCATCACGGTGCCCGGTGCCGCGATTCCCTATCCGTATGGCGGCAAGCAGCGCCAGGTTCAGATCGACATCGATCCGCAGGCTTTGCAGTCCCGCGGGCTGTCGGGACAGGACGTCGCCAACGCGCTGGCCGCACAGAACCTGATCACGCCGGTCGGCACCCAGAAGATCGGCGGGTTCGAATACAATTTGCAGCTCAACAACTCGCCGCTCAAGATGCAGGAGCTTGGCGACCTGCCGATCAAGACTGTCAACGGCGCGATGGTCTATGTCCGTGACGTCGCTCATGTGCGCGACGGCAATCCGCCGCAGACCAATATCGTTCACGTCAACGGCAACCGGTCAGTGCTGATGATGGTGCTCAAAGCCGGCTTCATCTCGACGCTTGATATTATCGCCGGCATCAAGCAGAAGGTGATCGACGTCCGCGACCAGATGCCGGAGGCGCTTAGAATTGGGTTCATCGGCGACCAATCGGTGTTCGTCCGCAGCGCCATCAACGGCGTCGCCTTTGAGGGCGTGATCGCGGCGTTGCTGACCAGCGTGATGATCTTGCTGTTCCTCGGGAGCTGGCGCTCGACGCTGATCATCGCGGTCTCGATTCCGCTTTCGGTGCTTGGCGCGATCGTCATGTTGTGGGCGATCGGCGAGACCCTCAACATCATGACGCTCGGCGGGCTCGCGCTCGCGGTCGGCATCCTCGTCGACGAAGCGACGGTGACGATCGAGAACATCAACTACCATCTGGAGCAGGGCAAGCCGGTCCAGCTGGCGATCATGGACGGCGCCAACCAGATCGTGGTGCCGGCGTTCGTCTCCCTGCTCTGCATCTGCATCGTGTTCGTGCCGATGTTCTTCCTTTCCGGCGTCGCGCGCTTTCTGTTCGTGCCGTTGGCGGAAGCCGTGATGTTCGCGATGCTCTGGTCGTTCATTCTGTCGCGCACGCTGGTGCCGACCATGGCGAAATATATGCTGCAACCGCATGAACACCGTGACGATGCTCCGCCGTCGCGTAACCCGCTGGTTAAGTTTCAACGCCGCTTCGAGGCGGGTTTCGAACGCGTGCGCAACGCCTATCGCGAGCTGCTTGCCATGGCGATCAGGGGACGCGCGCTCTTTACGCTCGGATTTTTGGGCCTTGTCGGTGTCTCGTTCCTGCTGGTGCCGTTCATCGGCCGGAATTTCTTTCCGGCGGTCGACACCGGATCGATCCTGATGCATGTCCGCACTCAGATCGGCACCCGCGTCGAGGAAACCGCCAACCAGTTCGCCGAGGTGCAGAAGACCATCCGCAAGATCATCCCCGGTGAAATCGACACCCTCGCCGACAATATCGGCATGCCGATTTCCGGCATCAACATGACCTACAACAACACCGGCGTGATCGGTCCGCAGGACGGCGATATCCAGATCAAGCTGAAGGACGGCCACCGGCCGACCGCCGAATATGTCCAGTCCCTGCGCGAACAGTTGCCGCGCGCCTTTCCCGGGCTCTCATTTGCGTTCCTGCCGGCGGACATCGTCAGCCAGATCCTGAATTTCGGCGCGCCGGCGCCGATCGACCTGCAGATTCGCGGGGCCAACGTGGCGGCGAATTTCGTCTATGCCAATGACCTGCTCAACCGGCTTCGCCGCATTCCCGGCATTGCGGATGCGCGGATCCAGCAATCGCCCAACAATCCGACCTTCAACATCGATGTCGACCGCACCCGCGCGCAATATGTCGGCTTGACCGAGCGCGATGTGACCAACAGCCTGACCGTCAATCTGGCCGGCAGCGGCCAGGTGGCGCCGACCTACTATCTCAATCCGGACAACGGTGTCTCGTATTCGATCGTGATGCAGACGCCGCAGTTCCAGATCGATTCCTTGAGCGCGCTGGAGACGCTACCGATCACCGCAGCCACCACCGCGAACCCGCCGATCCTGGGCGGCATCGCCAGCATTTCGCGGTCGATCTCGAGCGCGGTGGTCTCCCAATACGACATCCAGCCGATGGTGCAGATCTTTGCGACGCCGCACGGGCGCGACCTCGGGGCAGTGGCCGCCGACGTCAAGGCCGCGATCGCGGACACCGCAAAGGAAGTGCCGAAAGGCTCAAGGGTGGTCCTGCTCGGGCAGGTGGAGACCATGAACAGCGCGTTCTCCGGACTGTTGTTCGGACTGCTCGCCGCGGTCGTGCTGATCTATCTCCTGATCGTGGTCAACTTCCAGTCCTGGTCCGATCCGTTCGTGATTATCACCGCGCTGCCGGCGGCGCTTGCGGGCATCATCTGGATGCTTTTCACGACGCAAACGACGCTTTCCGTGCCGGCGCTGACCGGCGCGATCATGTGCATGGGCGTTGCCACCGCCAACAGCGTGCTGGTGATCAGCTTTGCCAAGGAGCGCTATGAGGAACTGGGCGACCCCGTCGCCGCGGCCATCGAGGCGGGTTTCGTGCGCTTCCGCCCCGTGCTGATGACGGCGCTTGCGATGATCATCGGCATGACGCCGATGGCGCTCGGACTAGGTGAGGGCGGCGAGCAAAACGCGCCGCTCGGCCGGGCCGTGGTCGGCGGGCTGATCTTCGCCACGACGGCGACGCTGATGTTTGTTCCGGTGGTTTTTAGTATGGTACACAAGAGAAGGGG
>JBATYU010000999.1:0-5054 GCA_049674245.1 Bradyrhizobium sp.
CCATCGACGCCGCCACCGCCCAACAGCGACGTATTCGCTGCGTTGACGATGGCGTCAACGCTTAATGTAGTGATGTCGGAGACGATGACCTCAAGCCGGACGTCACCGACTTGGCGCGCGGCCAAAACTCAGGCAACCGCGTTGACCGCGACGCCCTTGTCGGCAAACAACTGCTGCAGTTCGCCGGCCTGGAACATCTCGCGGATAATGTCGCAGCCGCCGACGAATTCGCCCTTGACGTAAAGCTGGGGAATAGTCGGCCAGTTCGAATAGGTCTTGATGCCGTTGCGCAGCTCGGCCGACTCAAGAACGTTCAGGCCCTTGTAGCCGACCCCGACGTGATCGAGAATCTGCACCACCTGGCCGGAAAATCCGCACTGCGGAAACTGCGGCGTACCCTTCATGAACAGCACGACGTCGTTCGACTTCACTTCGTTGTCGATGAATTGCTTGATGCTCATATTCGCTTCCTTTTGGGGCGCTGCCCCTGGTCCACTTGGCAAACCCCCTGCGGCTTGCCCCACGGGCCGGCTCGCCCTGTGTAATCCGACACTAGCTATATATGTAGCCCAAACCGTTGTGCATCCAAAGTAAAATGGCGAGTAGCTGGCATGCGCGAGGCCTGATCGGCCCCGGTTCAGACCTGCCGGTCGATAGTCTGACGGTACCAATATCATGGCTTGCGGAGGCTTTTTTCCCGGAAGGGAGCCCTTATCTAGGACTGGCTGTCCGTCGGGAACCAGCTCGCCAGCGTAACGTTCTCTTCCGTACCCGGAGACACCCGTGACGAAACCAGCATCCGCTGCAGCCACCCTTGCCTCCCCCCATCCGTCAATTTCTTCCGAATCCGGCACCCTCGCGCAGGATCTGGTGGAAGCCTTTCTCGCCGTCCGCGGCGAGACCGAGCGTCGCGCCGCGCCGCTGTCGCCGGAGGATCAGTTGATCCAGTCGATGCCGGACGCGAGCCCGGCCAAATGGCACCGCGCCCATACCACCTGGTTTTTCGAGCAATTCCTGCTCGGCGAGCACTGCGCTACCTACAAGCCGTTTCACCCCGACTACGCCTTCCTGTTCAATTCCTATTATGTCAGCGCCGGCCCCCGCCACGCCCGGCATCAGCGCGGCCATCTCACCCGCCCGGGCGCAGAGGAAATCACCGGCTACCGCCGTTACGTCGACGCCGCCGTCGTCAAATTCTTCCGCGAAGCCAGCGACCAAACGCTCAAGGACATCGCGCCTCTGGTCGAGGTCGGTCTCAATCACGAGCAGCAGCATCAGGAATTGATGTTGACCGACATCCTGCACGCCTTCGCGCAGAATCCGATTCCGCCCGCTTACGATCCCGAATGGCGCTTCCCCGCGTCGAGCCGTTCGCACGAGGGATGGGTCAGGCTGAAGGAAGGCATCCATACCATCGGCCATTCCGACGACAGCTTCCATTTCGACAATGAGAAGCCGGCGCACCGCGCCCTGGTCGGTCCGGTCAAATTAGCCCGCAATCTCGTCACCAATGCCGAGTGGCTCGCCTTCATGAGGGATGGCGGCTATGCGACGCCGACGCTGTGGCTGATGGACGGGTTTGCGGTCGCCAGCAATGAGGCATGGCAGGCGCCCGGCTACTGGTGCGAGATCGACGGACAATGGCACATCATGACGCTCGGCGGTTTGCGGCCGATCGATCCCGACGCGCCGGTCTGCCATGTCAGCTATTACGAAGCGGACGCATTTGCGCGCTGGGCTGGCCGCCATCTGCCGACCGAGATGGAATGGGAAGTCGCCGCGCGCGGGCACCATCTCAACGATGCTTTCGGGATCGTCTGGCAATGGACCCGCAGCGCGTACTCGGCCTATCCCGGCTATCGCGCCATCGAAGGTGCGCTCGGGGAATACAACGGCAAGTTCATGGTTAATCAGCTTGTGCTGCGCGGCTCGTCGCTTGCAACTCCCGATCGCCACAGCCGCATCAGTTATCGCAATTTCTTCTACCCGCACCACCGCTGGCAATTTACCGGACTGCGCCTCGCCGACTACGCTGATCCTTCCTAAAATCGCACCGCGCAGGAAGCGCGTTCTGGAGAGTATCATGAATGTGCATGCCACTGCCTTGGCCGACGCGCATCTCCCCGATGAGCAGACCTCGACCTTCGCCCGCGATGCGATCGACGATCTGTCGCAACATCCCAAGCGCCTGTCGCCGAAATATTTCTACGATGCGACCGGTTCAGAATTGTTCGAGGCGATCACGCGGCTGCCGGAATATTATCCGACCCGCACCGAGCTTTCGATCCTGAGGGATCGCGGCCGCGAGATCGCCGCCATCGTCCCGAAAGGCGCGGCGCTGGTCGAATTCGGCGCCGGCGCGACCACGAAAATTCGGCTGCTCTTACAGAACTGCGCCGTCGGCGCCTACGTCCCGGTCGATATTTCCGGCGACTTCATCAGGGCGCAGGCGGATGCGCTGCGCAAGGACTTCCCGGCCCTTTCAGTCTACCCGACGGCGGCGGATTTCACCGCACCGTTCGCGCTTCCAGCTGCCATCGCCGGTCTGCCGAAGGTTGGATTCTTTCCGGGCTCGACGCTCGGAAATTTCGAACCGCATGAGGCCTGCGCCTTCCTGCGCAGCGCCCGCGACATCCTGGGCAGGGCTGCGCAGATGATCATCGGCGTCGATCTCGAGAAAGACGAGCGCGTGCTCCAGGACGCCTATAACGACGCCGCGGGGGTCACCGCACGCTTCAACCTCAATGTGCTGGTGCGTATCAATCGCGAGCTCGGCGGCAATTTCGATCTTTCGGCGTTCGCCCATCGCGCGATCTATAACCGCGAGCGCCATCGCATCGAGATGCATCTGATCAGCAAGAAGCAGCAGGCGGTGCGCATGCTCGGCACCAGCTTTTCATTCCGCCCCGGCGAAAGCATCCACACCGAGAGCAGCTATAAATACAGTCTTGAGCGCTTTGGCGCGCTGGCGCGCGGCGCGGGCTGGACGGTCCGCAAGTCGTGGACCGACCAGGCGCGGATGTTCTCGGTTCACGCGCTGATGGCCTCGGACTGAGCTTCCGCGCTGGTCCTGAGCGACACGGACTCCCACACCGCGACCACAATCATGATCGCCGTGGTCAGGATCGACAGCATCAGCGGCGACAGATCAAGGGCAAACCACGCCAGTATGGCGAGGGCGACAATGCCGATGCCGTGCGAGAGCTGAAGAAAGCCGCGGATGCTGAACTTGAACAGGATGGTCCCGATGAGGAACAGCAACGGCCCGCCGATTGCGGTCGAGATCGTCCTGAGATCGGGCGCCCCGTTCGGATGTTTCAGCACCAGTTCGTCGGCGACGGCCGAGACGATGATGCCGGCCACGATCGGCAGATGCAGGTAGGTGTAGGCGAGCCGCGCCAGCCGCCCGGATTCGCGCGATTTCGAGATCAGCTCTGACCCCGCCTCGGCGCCCTTGTGGAAATAGATCCACCACATCGCGATGCTGCCGACAAAGGCCGAGACGAAGGCGCAGACGGTTTCGACCGTCCAGGTCAGATCGGCGAAGGTCGCGCCATTGACGACGACGGCTTCGCCAAGCGCGATGATGATAAAGCCGGCGCTGCGCTCGGCCATATGGCCGCCCTCGACCGACCATTCCTCGATGGTGGACGGGCCATAGCGCGGTATCCAGAACCGCACCGCCGGCGAGACATATTCGATCGCCAGCGCCACCGTCCAGAGCACGAGCCTCGACTGTCCCTGCGCGAAGCCGCCGAGAATCCAGAATACCGCCGATGCCGACAGCCAGACTAGGATGCGGATCGCATTCCATCTCACCAGGGTCCGGTGAGGCGGGATTGATGCCAGCCAGAAAACGGTGCGGCCAACCTGCATCGCCGCATAAGCCGACGCGAACCAGAGGCCGCGTCCCTCGAACGCCGTCGGGATCGAGGTCGACAGCACGAGGCCGCCGAGCATCAGCAGAAACAAGAGGATCCGGACCGGCGTAAGTTCGGGATTGAGCCAGTTGGTGATCCAGGTGGTGTAGACCCACACCCACCAGACCGCGAGAAACAGCAGCGTTACCTGGATGGCGCCAAGCGGAGTGAAGCGGCCGAGCAGCGTGTGCGAAATCTGCGTGACCGCGTAGACGAACACCAGATCGAAAAACAATTCGGCATAGGTGACGCGGCTGTGCTGGTTCGGCACCAGCAGGCGGAACATCGCGCCGCGTGGATTGTCCGTCATCGGCGCGCCCCGCTTGCGCTGGTCGACCTAACGCTGCGGCACTCCCGGTCCGCCGGGTACCCCGGTCTGCAGTGCCAGGGCGTGGAGCACGCCACCCATCTGGCCACGCAGCGATTGATAGACGATCTGGTGTTGCTGGACGCGCGACTTGCCGCGGAAGGATTCCGAGATCACGGTGGCCGCGTAATGGTCGCCATCGCCGGCGAGATCGCGGATCGTCACCTCGGCATCGGGTATAGCTGCCTTGATCATCGATTCGATATCGCGGGCATCCATCGGCATTCCAGTCCAATTCCTTTTTTTTGGCGTTTCGTACGCAGCCGGCCCTGATTGCGCCGGCAGCCAAACTTAGCGTGAACACTCTTCTAGGTCACGCCCGGTCCCACTATATTCCCGATCCGGACATTGCAAAGCCGCGACACCGCGTCCTGCGATCACAACCGACTGACCAGGAAAAGGGCTGAAACCGATGAAACTCCCGGGTCCCGACCACCCCATCACCATTACCGCCAATCCCAAGCGCGTGCGCGTCACCGCAGGTGGCGTCGTCATCGCCGACACCACCCATGCGCTGACGTTGAAGGAAGCGAGCTATCCCGCTGTGCAATATGTGCCGCGGCAGGACGCCAATATGGCACTCTTGAAGCGCACCGAGCGGACCACGCATTGTCCCTATAAGGGGGATGCGAATTATTTCAGCGTCGTCGCCGACGGCAAGACGCTGGAAAATTCGATCTGGACCTATGAGACGCCCTTCCCCGCCATGGCCGAGATTACAGGCCACCTGGCGTTCTATCCGGACAAGGTGAAGATCGAGGACGTGG
>JBATYU010001000.1:0-2152 GCA_049674245.1 Bradyrhizobium sp.
TACGCTCGAAGCCGTGCTGGACCTTCAGGTGTGCAAAACGCATCTCTACTTTTTTGCGTGCATTGCTCGATCGCTCGAACTCCGTCGTGCCCTTCAGTGAACGGGCATGATTGCGTGCATCTTCGGCGGCCTTTAGCGGCTTTCGCTCAGCCTCGCCCGCAAAGATTCCTGTGGCAACGTCGCGGTCTCCATCGCGGATGGTCCAGACAGCATCGGCGATGAGGCGTCCGTTCTTTCTCTTGGCCTTTCGTTTGCAGAGTCTCGGGCCTTTGCCGATACGCGGCATAGCTCCCTCATGCGCTCGATATGTGCCAGCGTCGTAAAATCCTTACCAGCAATGCGCTCGATGATGAGGCGGCCGCGCAAAGCTTCCTTGCGAAGCCCAGAACTCGTCATCGACCCGTCAGGAAATGCCGGCGAGGCTGCTGTGGACAGTCGAATTGGATCATTGGGGGTAATTTCGCTTCGACAGGTTGATGGTGCGCCCATTGTAGCAAACTCGCTGGATTTCCCTAGATGCCGCGCAGGGAGTTGCGCATCCCAGCGATGTTGCCTCTGGTGGTGACCAAAGAAAACGACGTTCTCGTTGCAGCTTGAATGTCCCCGTCGCACGCCAGCGTATTTCTGCGAGCCCGCTCGTAGACAAACCTAAATCAGCCGGGCGCAGCGTAGCAAAAATACTTGCGTGTTTCGGAGACATCTTCAACATTGCACCTTCCGGTCGTTATCTTCACAGCTTGCAAGGCGCGCGGATACCAGGATCGTCATCCGGAAAATCCTTGGTGTTTCGCGTGACGAGCAGCATGGCATGCACCTGCGCTGTCGCCGAGATCACAACATCGGCAGTTTGATCCGATGGGTTCGACGAAGACTAACAGCGCGTTCCGCAATCTGTTCATCGACTGCGACGACATCGAAGCCGCTCAGGAAGCTACGCGTCGCAGCTTCAAGATCGTGATCGGCGCCAACCTCCATGCACGTAATGATACTGACTGCTTTTTCAGTGTAGCGCTGAAGTTCTGTGCGGGCTTCGGGAACGGCATTGAGGTAGTCGACGAGAATGTTGGTGTCGAACAGTGCCTTCACCATTCGCGCCGCACTTTCTCCTGATAGGCCAAGCCGTCCACCTTGCGGTTACCCCACAAGCCAAACGCATCGCTTTCTTGTTTGCTGTGTCGCTCGGCGAGATAGTCATCGATCGCCTGACGCATGAGAGCCGCGCGCGACACCCGTTCGGCTAAAGTCGTTACCTAGGCCTTGGTGGGCGGCCTTTTGCGAGAGCCGAGTGCGGCTTTCTCCTTGCGACGAATATCGATCGTGTGAGAGATGCCAACCCGCTCCTTCAAAGCGGCCTCGTAGCCCCCGACCAAACCTGGAGACTTATTGTGTGCTATGCAGACAAAACCTTGACCGCTGCCCGACAGAGGCTCAAACCAAACATAGAGCCCACCATTATGTGCAAATAGCATCCCAGGCTTCACGCCGGTTGGGGTCGACGAAAACGGAGCCGGGTTCTTTGCAACGATCTCCACCAATTCTGAAACATCGAGTGCCGGTGCGACGAAGGCCGCATCAACTATCATTTTTCCGGCGTTATTTCCAGCGACGATAAGGAGTGAATTGACCACCCTACCGTCAATTGGCCAATCCCAACGAAAGCAGACTTCCCATTTTTCTCCCGTGTTGACCAGTAAGAGGTGGCCGACCGCGGCAGATTGCCAAGTCGGAATGGTTCGGATTTCGGAAAGCGACAGCTCATCCAATTCCATGTGATTCATTTGAGACAGCTCGGCTGCCGTTTGATCTCCCCCAGACCTCAGGCATCCAAGCGAAACCTGTGGTCGACGGCAAGGGAAAACACGCGAAAGCCATCCGTGAGGGTTTGGCGGGGTTTAGCCGGCGACTTCCGCCAGCTTCAGCCACTCCGCAGCCATCTCCCGGAGGAGAGCGCGAGATTCGCGATCTTGCGCAACTTGGCCAGTTGGAGGCAATGGGTGGCGAAGTGGACGTATTGCTCTCGTTTGTCGATTGGTCGATCGGCCATTCATCGTCCCTCCGAACGTGCGGACGCAAAAAATTAGCATACGCGCAATGGCCGGGCTGAGGGCTTGGCAATTCGGCAAATCAGTGGTTGCCGGCGACGGAGCGATAG
>JBATYU010001001.1:0-2667 GCA_049674245.1 Bradyrhizobium sp.
CATCTCGCTCAATGCGGTGGCCAATCTCGGCTATGCCGAGATGCGCTTCGGGGCCAGCGTTCACGACGGCGACAGTCTGACGGCGAGTTCGACGGTGATCGGGCTCAAGGAGAATTCGAGCCGCGAGACCGGCACCGCCTATGTGCGCACCGAGGGCCGGAACCAACGCGGCGAGGTGGTGCTGACCTTCGTGCGCTGGGTGATGGTGCGCAAGCGCGATAAGGGCGCGCCGGCGCCGGCACCGGTCCTGCCCCAACTCGCAGAGAGTGTCGCGCCCGATCCGGCCGCGCTGCTGCCCGCGGCGATCGACCTCGCCCGCTACGACCTGACTCTGGCCGGAAGCCCGCATCTCTGGGACCACTACGAACCCGGTGAGCGGATCGATCACGTCGACGGCATGACCATCGAAGAATCCTGCCACATGACGGCGACGCGGCTCTATCAGAACACCGCCAAGGTCCATTTCAACCAGCATGCGGAGAAGGACGGGCGGTTCGGCCGGCGCATCGTCTATGGCGGTCATGTCATCAGCCTGGCCCGCGCCCTCAGCTTCAACGGCTTGGCCAACGGCTTCCGCATCGCCGGGATCAACGCCGGGCGCCACGTCAATCCCTGCTTCGCCGGGGACACGGTCTATGCCTGGAGCGAGGTGACGGCGAAGCTCGAGATTGCCGGCCAAGGCGCCGGCGCGCTGCGGCTCAGGACCATCGCAACCAAGGACCGGCCCTGTGCCGATTTTCCCACCGAGGGGCCCGAGATCCTGCTGGACCTCGATTACACGGTGCTGATGCCGCGTCGCTGACACTCGCTGCGATACAAGCGTTTGCCACCGACATTCGCTGCCTCTCTAACCCGAGCTTTTTATTTTCGACCTCATCAAGCCGCTGAGCCGACTCGATAAAATCGGGGTGAGGGTGGTTGCGTCCTGACTACATTGCGAGGCCGACGCCGAGCAATTCGAAGGCGCGGGCCTGGAGGGGCGTAGGCGTGGTCGGCAGATCGAATCGGTATTTCCGATTGCTGGGCAGGCTGACCTTATTGAGGCAGACGGTGGCCAGATCATTGAGGAGACTGCGGAAGCTATGGACCGGTAGGCCGTCGTCGGTCCGGCGCGAGGTCGCTTTGCGCTTGGCTGCGGGCGAGCGTTCTGCCGGTGCGACGATCGATTTGCGTTCGGCGGCGGCCCGGTCGTGGTCGTCGAACAGCAGCGGCGCCAGGCGGCTTCGCATGTGGAATTCGACGTAGTAGGCCAGCATGCACAACAGGACATGAGCGCGGACCCGCGGCGCCGTCCAATGGAAGACCGGGCGGATTTCCAGATCGACGGTCTTCAGGCAGCGAAAGGCCCGCTCGACCTGGGCGAGGGACTTGTAGGCGCCGACCGTCTGCTCCGCCGAGAGTATGGCTGCCGGGAGGTTGGTGCGGATCACATAGATCCCGTCGAGGCGGGCTTCGCTGGCAATGGCAGCTTCCTTGCGGCGGTAGGCGAAGCTGATATCGGTGATGGTCAGGTCATAGTGCTTGCCCATCTTGTGCTTATCGAGCACGGCGCCGACGTCGAGGCCGATCTGCGCCTTGCCGCGCAACGGAGCGCGCTTGCGCTCGGCCGCCAGCTTGACGCGGCTCAGATCCCGTTCGGTCGCCCCCAACAAGGCTTCGCGCTTGCGTCGGCGCTCCGCCGCCAGCAGCGGATTGCGGCAGACAATCAGTCGCTCGCCCGGATAATCGGGGGCGGTGATCTCGGCCAGATCGCGATCGTCGAACAGCGATAATTGCAGCGGGCCGCCGTTGGCCAGCTCCTGGATCTTCGGCGCGCGCAAGGCGGTGATCCAGTCGAGGCCGGCCGGCTTGAGATCCTCGTGGATCCGCGCGCTGGTGATCATGCCGCGATCGCCCACCAGCACCACGCGATCCAGGCCAAAGCGGGCCTTGAGCTTGTTCACCTGATTGACCAGCGTCATGGGATCGGCGGTGTTGCCCTCGAACACCTCGATCGCCACCGGACAGCCGGCACGATTGCACAGCAGGCCATAGACAATCTGCGGCCGGTCGGGACGGTGATCGCGGCTGTAGCCGTGCTGCGCCAGTTCGCAGCAGCGGCCTTCGAGATACGACGAGCTGACGTCGTAGAGGGTGAGAGTGCCGCCGGCCAGATGGCGTTTGGCCAACCCAGTCTCGATCCGCGCCTGCTGATCGAGAAGCCAATCAAGGGATTCGTAAATCTCGCATTCCCTCACCGCGCCCAGCCCCAGCCGTTCTCCCAGGCACGACGCCGCCGTCTCCGGGTTCAGCGCCCGCACCGTCGCCAGCTTCGAGGCCGGCGCGATTACCCGGTTGACGATGAGGGCCAGGACCAGGTCACGATAGCGTCGGCCTTCCGGCCCGCCGCGCCGGTCGGTCAGGAGCTTCGGCAAGCCGATCCGCTCCGCCGTGCCGAGCACGGCCGCGACATGACCGTGGGGCAGCGACCGGCTGATCGTCAGCGCCTCGTTCGCTCCGGCCACCGCCACGCCACCGCGCAGCAGCGTGCGCAAGCCCTCCACCAGCTGCTCCGGCCAATCCGTCAGATTGGCGATGGTGCGCTTTCTGACCTTGCCATCCGCGCGGTAGCTTTCCCGCAGCAGGATGGTCGGATGTGACTTGCGATTGGGCACCGACTCAATGTGC
>JBATYU010001002.1:0-2786 GCA_049674245.1 Bradyrhizobium sp.
TCTCCCCGAAGCGAAGTCCCTTCGCCGGGACGATGGACCAGGTCAGACCGTCACGCGAGTTGTCGACGCATCCAACAATGCGATCACGCTTTCCGCAGATTGGCCGACCTGTTCCTCTCATGAACCCATCAGGCGACGGCCCTGCGCCGATCCCGCACAGAAGCAAGTGCCCGGCGAGTGGATGACGCAAAAAAGGGATTGACTCTTCGAGGCCCGTTACAGAAGCCTCGCGTGCAAAAATAAAAGCACACGAGTTAGTCACTACAGGTTCACCGGAGTAGCCCGGCCTTCCCTGCGCAATGGTTTTAACGGCTTATCCCGCGCTCTCCTCGGCGACGAATTCGTCTTGTCACCGTCGCCAGCGGATTAAAGTTTTGAAAGCCCGGTCGGGCTCGCTTAACCTCCGCCGACATGACACCAGCAACGGGTGCCAGGACCACACGGCTTTGCCGTCCACAGCTAGCGCCGCTCGTCTTGCACGATCCTGATCGCTCACAGGCGAAAACCTGCCCTGCGACCAATTCCGCGCGGCCTGCGCTGCCGCGTCCACCGCATCCCGCCCAACGTTCGTGACGATGGCCAACGCCCCTCTTTCGGGCGGGATGTACGGACAGTACCACAATTTCCGATTTTCGGAAAGAAATATTTTCAGACCGGGACTGGAAATCCCAATCAGATTGAATCCGCTTACGAAATTGGCTTTTTGGCGCAGGCGATTTGGCGCCGTCGAGGGCAGACGAGCGAGATGAATCGGTGCGAATTGATCAAACTGATTTGCCCGTCGAGGGGCAAATCAACTCGTAGGATGGGTCGAGGCCACTGGGTCCGGCATTCGGCCGGCCCGATGATAAACTCCGCGATACCCGTCGCGTCGGCTGGGGCGCGAACCCATAAATTCAGAGTGGTCGGCGGACGTCCGCTTTGGTGCGCATTTGCGGACTCAAGCCGGACATCACGGCACTTCCGAAAAGTGCCCAAGACCAGACATGCCGCCGCCTGATCGTTTTTTGAGTGAACTCGTTTCAACTCTTGGAAAACAAGCCACTGTGTCGGATTTGTAAGGCTTGCGATTCCGGCGTGCGGCGCCCTCACGCCAGCCACAGCTAGCGGCGGCACCTCAGCCGACAAAGATGCGTTCGACCAGCCAGTAGGTGCCGATCACGGCTACTGTCAACGAGGCGATGCGCGGGATCAACCGCGCGCCGCGCCCGCGTGCCAGCCACATCTGCGCCGGCAGGAAAACGGCGACGAAAAGGAGCTGCCCGATCTCGACACCCACATTGAAACCCACCAGTCCGCGCAGCAGCGCCGCCCCCTTCAGGCCGAGCTCTGTGAGTGCGGAGGCAAACCCCAAGCCGTGCACCAGGCCGAAACCGAAGCTCCAGATCCAACGCCTCCGGTCGGGCTCGGCCGCGAAAAGATTTTCCAAGGCGACCCAGACGATCGTCGCCGCAATCAGCGGCTCGATGATGCGGCCAGGAACCGTCACAATACCCAGCGCCGCGACCGACAACGTCAGGCTATGAGCCAGCGTGAAGGCCGTGACGATGCGCACCACCGACCACACGCCTCGCGCGGTGGCGAGGAGTGCTACGAGGAACAGCAGATGGTCATAGCCGGTGAGAATGTGCTCGATACCGAGCTTGATGAAGTCGAGCCAGCCCGTCGCGGCCGGGCGGTCGATGTCGAGATTGGCGGTCCTCGACCCCTCGCTAAAGATGACTTGGCGCTCGCCGCTCGGCGTGCGGAGGTTGCCGAGGGTCTGGTAGTGCTCGCCCAGAAAGGCGCCCCAGTCTTCGGTGATGTCGAGGCGACCATGTGAGGCGTCACAGGTGAAGTCGATCTCGACCGTTGCGCGCGTCTCGTTTGTGCCGGCGCCGCCAATGCGCACCCGTCCCGCCCGACAGCGACCGCCGGCGAGATCGACGGTGACGCTCCTGCGCGCCACTTCGGCCGTCGTTTCCGCTGCTGTGCGGTCGCCGTTGGCCGCAGCGGTCAGGATAGCCGCCGATGCAGCCGGGAGCTCGGGCAGAGCGACGGAAAGCGCATAGAGCGCCCGACCGCCTGCGAATTCGATGCGCAGTAGTCCCGTCGTGGTCACATGCGCAAGAGTGTCGCTGCAGCCGATGAGCGCCAGCCAGAATACTGCCCATCGCATGAGCCTCGTCATCACGGCGCTCCCCCTGTCCGCTCCCATTCATCGCCTACGAAGGTTGGCAGCAGCGCGATCTCCGAACTTCCGTCTAGCCTGGCATAATGCGACAGGCCCATCGGATTGGTGACGCCGAACGAAATAGCGAACACCGACGCACCGGGCCCGCTGACAATGACGCGCAGCCGGGGCGGCGCCAGGCCGAACTGCGCCGCGCCGGCCCGAGCGACTTCCGCCTCGGTGAGGACGCGATCCGGCCCCGAATTGCGCAGCAGCTTGAGCGCGCCATCGAGGCGCGCCTCGAAACCTGCGGTAACCGTCCCCTGCGTTGCGCGCCAGCCGTCCTGGGTGCGCACGAAATGCCAATGGCCGCGCGGGGCGACGACATCGACCTCCCGCACTTCCTCGACCGGGATCATCATCAGTCCCTTTGGCTTGAACGGCTCGAGCCCCGGGCCGCCACGGCCGCCGGTAAATGCGAGTGCCATCAGGAAGGCTGTGGCGCCGAGCGCGACGGCTGCCCAAGCCAGCCTCTTCATCGTCGCCACCACCACATCGCGCTGCCGGCGAATGCGATCAGCCCGGGCATCAGCAGAACAGTGACCAGGAAGATGCTGCGCATCTGTCCGCCGGT
>JBATYU010001003.1:0-11368 GCA_049674245.1 Bradyrhizobium sp.
GAACAGGCGCTCGGCGTCTCCTTGCGCAAGGGCATGGACGCTCAGCCGGCTGCGGCACAAGTCAACGGCGACATCGCGCCCGATGGTTTGGGGGCCTATTCGCGCCGCGCGGTGGCCTGGATCGAAGGGACCTATGTCACGCTGCGGCCCTCGTTCGGCGACAAGGACGCGATCTATGCCTACCGCACCGAGATCGCCTGGGACGCTGCGGCTTCAGTGCTCGCGTTCCGCGAAGGCGAACGGCTGGACGCGGCCTACACCCAGTTCGGCGAGGTCGCGGTGCCCAACCAGTCCGGCTTCATCTATCTGGTCACCAACCGCCACGGCCAGCACCGCCTGATCACGGTGTCGCGTCCGACCATCTCGGGCGAAATGTACGGCATCATCACCACGCTATTGGCGGGGCGCGGTTCGCTGCTGACGCCGATTGCGGCGCCAATCGCGTTTTTGCCGGTCAAGAGTGTGCCAAATCCAAGCGTGGGACGCATTTCCTCAGGCGACGCCAACTACGCGGTCTATCGCGAGCATCTGCGCCGCACCATCGATGAGCCGTTTGCGCTGTTTTTGCCGGGTTGACCCCAGTCATTCCGGGGCGCGCGCTAGCGCGAACCCGGAAATCTAGAGATGAGTTAAAATAATGTCGAGATTCTCAGATGTGCAATTGCACATCATAGTTCGCTCGCCATGCGAGCGCCCCGGAATGACGCGGGCAAGAATGATGGATGCTTTGCCGGGAATGGGCCAAGAGCAATAGATGGTCCTCATCCCCGGGGGAAAAGGAGGACGGAACGACATGATCACGCTTTATCATTGTGACGCGGCACGCTCGTTCCGGCCGCTGTGGATGCTGGAAGAAATGGGACTGGCCTACGAGCTCAAGATGCTGCCGTTCCCGCCGCGGGTGCTCGCGAAAGAATACCTCGCGCTCAATCCGCTCGGCACCATTCCGTACCTGATCGACGGCGAAACCAGGATGACGGAGTCCTGCGGCATTTGTCACTATCTCGGCACCAGGCATGGCCCGACCCCGCTGATCGTCGGCCTCGACGAGCCGGCCTACGGCGCCTTTTTGAACTGGATGTATTTTAGCGACGCCACGCTGACCTTTCCGCAAACACTAGTGCTGCGCTACAGCCAGCTCGAGCCGGAAGAACGGCGCAATCCGCAAGTCGCGACCGATTATGCCAAATGGTTTTTCGGCCGGCTGCGGGCGGTCGAGGCGGCGACCGCTGTAGCCGACACGCTATGCGCCGGCCGTTTTACGGCGGCCGACATCGTCATCGGCTATGCGCTGCGGCTCGCCGACAATATTGGGCTCGCCAAAAATTTCGGGCCGAATGTCGCGACCTATTGGGCGCGACTGCAGCAGCGCGACGGTTTCAAGCGCGCGGTTGCGGCGGAGCAGCGGGCCGGGATCGAGCAGAACGTCGCTCCCCGCGTTCGCGCCTGATCTCGTGAAACCGTCATTCCGGGGCGATGCGAAGCATCGAACTGCGATGCGCAATTGCGCATCGGAGAATCTCGAGATTCCGGGTCTGGTGCTAACGCACCATCCCGGAATGACGCCTTCCCTTAAGCCTGCCGCCCCGTCCCGTTGTTCAACAAACACGCGACCTGATGTGACGTTCCGGCATCGACCAACAACGGCCTCTCCACCTTGCAGCGATCCATGGCGTACCGGCAACGGGTGTGGAAGGCGCAGCCCGATGGCGGATTGACCGGGCTCGGCACGTCGCCATCGACCAGCGGCTTCAGCCGCTTCTGCTTGGGATCTGCGACGGGAACCGACGCCAATAGCGCCTGCGTGTAGGGATGGCGCGGATTTTTGAACAGCTCGGTCTTCTCGGCGATCTCGACGATGCGCCCGAGATACATCACCGCGACGCGGTGGCTGATATGGGCAACGACTGCGAGATCATGGGCGATGAACAGATAGGAAAAACCGTGCCTGCGCTGCAGGTCGATCAACAAATTGATCACCTGCGCCTGGATCGAGACGTCGAGCGCGGAGACCGGCTCATCGCAGACGATCAGGTCCGGTCCGAGCGCGAGCGCACGCGCGATACAGATGCGCTGGCGCTGGCCGCCGGAAAACTGGTGCGGATAATTCCGCATCTGATCCGGCCTCAAGCCCACCTGCTCGAACAACTTTGCGACGCGCGCTTCCCTTTCGCGGCCGGACGCCAGGCCATGGACGCTGAGCGGCTCGCCGACGATATCGCCCGCGGTCATCCTCGGATTGAGCGAGGCGAACGGGTCCTGGAACACGATCTGCATCGAGCGCCGATGCGTGCGCAGCTCGGCCTTGCCGAGATGGGTGATGTCGCGGCCCTTGAGGCGGATGCTGCCGCTAGACGGCTCGATCAGCCGCAGCACGCTGCGCGCCACCGTCGATTTGCCGCAGCCGGACTCGCCGACCAGTCCGAGGGTCTCGCCGGCGGCAAGCGAAAAGCTGACGCCGTCCACCGCATGCACGGTGCCGGCACGCCGGCGCAGAATGCCGCTGCGCACCGGATAGTGCTTGACGAGATCGGTGACCTCGAGCAGCGGAGGCGTGTCGGTCATGGTAGATCAGCCATTTCCGCGGCGCGCCAGCACGCCGCCCAATGACCGCCGCCCCAATCCTGCAATGGCGGATACGCTTCGCGGCAGCGCGCAATCGCGAGCGAACAGCGCGGCGCAAACGCGCAGCCCTCGGGCAAGCTGATCAGTGACGGCACCGTGCCCGGAATTTCCGTGAGCCGCGCATCGGCCTTGCCTTGAAACGAAGGCACGGCGGGTATAGAGGCCATCAGGCCGCGGGTGTAGGGATGCCGGGGATCGGCGAACAGGATCTCGACGTCGGCCTCCTCGACCTTCCTGCCGGCATACATGACAATGACGCGCTGCGCGGTCTGCGCGACCACGCCGAGATCATGGGTGATCAGGATCAGCCCCATGCCGAGCTCTTGTTGCAGATCGAGCACCAGGGCCAATATCTGCGCCTGGATCGTGACATCGAGCGCGGTGGTCGGCTCGTCCGCGATCAACAGCGCCGGCCGGCACGCCAGCGCCATCGCGATCATCGCGCGCTGACGCATGCCGCCGGAGAGCTGGTGCGGATATTCCAGCGCGCGGCGCGCGGGTTCGGGAATCCGTACCAGACGCAACATCTCCACCGCCTGTTCCCACGCCTGCTGCCGTGTCATGTCCCGATGCAGGCGGACCGCCTCGGTGATCTGGTCGCCGATCCGCATCACCGGATTGAGCGAGGTCATCGGCTCCTGAAAGATCATCGAGATGCGATTTCCCCGGACTTGGCGCATTTGAGCTTCGTCGAGCCCAAGCAGATCGGTGCCCTCGAGCTTGACCGAGCCGCCGACGATCCGGCCCGGCGGATCCGGCACCAGACGCATGATCGACAGCGCGCTCACGCTCTTGCCGCAGCCGGATTCACCGACGATCGCCAGCGTTTCGCCGCGGCGGACGCTGAACGAAACGTCATCGACCGCCCGAAACAATCCCGAATTGGTGAAGAACACCGTTCGCAGGTTCTTTACGTCGAGAACCGTCTGTCGCGGCGTAACCTCGCTCATCAGCCGCGTTGCCTCGGATCGAGGATGTCGCGCAGCGCATCGCCAAACAAATTGGTGCCGAACACCACAAGGCTGATTGCGATGCCCGGAAAGATCACCAGCCATGGCGCGACGCGGACATATTCCGCGGCCGATTCCGACAGCATGCGCCCCCAGGACGGATAGGGCTCGGGAATGCCGAGGCCAAGAAACGACAGCGAGGCTTCGGTGAGGATGGTGGAGCCGAGTTGGGCTGTGGCAAGCACGATCAGCGGCGCCAGCGTGTTCGGCAACACATGGCGCAGCGCAATCCGCGTCTCGCTCATGCCGATCGATTTGGCGGCTTCCACGAACGGCTGCTCGCGCAGCGCCAGCGTGTTGGCGCGGATCACACGGGACACGGTGGGGATCAAGGGGATCGCGATCGCAAGGATCACGTTCGGCAGCGACGGCCCGAGCGCCGCAGTCATGACCAGCGCGAGGACCAGGAGCGGCAGCGCCTGCAAGATATCGGTGATCCGCTGGAACACCAGATCGACCCAGCCGGACAGATAGCCCGAGGTGAGACCGACGATGACGCCGATCGACGAGCCGAGCGCGGTCGAGCCGATGCCGACCGCGAGCGATATCCGCGCGCCATGAACGATCCTGGCCCAGACATCGCGGCCGAAGGAGTCGGTCCCCATCCAGTGCTGCAATCCGGGATGCGCCAGCGCGTGCGCGGAATCGACTGTCAGGGGATCGTAGCGGCTGATCAGGTCGGCAAACAGCGCGGTCAGCACGAATGTCACCATGATGACGAGGCCGGCGGTGCCGAGCACGTAGCGCCGCGCGAAGAATCGCAGGCGGCGCAAGCCGCTTGTGGCACCTGCGCCGGCGCGTCTTAGCTCGCTATCGTAGTTGATCGTGGCCAATGAAGCCCTTTTTAGTCCGTGTATCTGATGCGCGGATCGAACACCGCATAGAGCATGTCGACCGTGAAATTCGCGAACACCACGACGACCGCGATGAACATCACGAGGTTTTGCACGATCGGATAGTCGCGCCAGCGGATGGCCTCGACCAGGAAACGGGCGACGCCGGGAATGTTGAAAACGGTTTCGGTAACGATCAGGCCGCCGATCAGGAAGGCAGCCTCGATGCCGACCACAGTGATAACGGGGAGAATGGCGTTCTTCAGCGCATGGTTGAAATTGACCGAGGCCTCCGAGGCGCCCTTGGCGCGCGCGGTCCGGATGTAATCCTGCCGCAGGACTTCAAGCATCGAGGAGCGCGTGATCCGCATCGTCAGCGCCGAGCTGCGAAAGGCGACCGCCATCGCGGGCAGGCAATAGGTGGTGAACAACTCGCCAAAAGTTTTAGGGTCCGGGTTGAAGATCGGGATGTTGCCGAACAGCGAGACCGAAGCCATCAGGATCAAGAGGCCGAGCCAGAACGAGGGCAGCGACAGCCCGCTCAGGCTGACGACGCGCAGGATGTAATCGAGCCTTGAGCCCTGATGGACCGCGCTGATCACGCCCAAGGGTATGCCGATCGAGGCGGAGAACAACAGCGCAAGACCCGCCAGCCGCGCCGTGATTGGAATCCGCGGCAAAATCTCCTGCAGCGCGGGCTTTTCCGAGACATAGGAATAACCGAGGTCGCCATGCAGCAGCCCCCAGATCCAGTGCAGATATTGCAGCGCCAGCGGTTGGTCGATGCCGAGCTCGCGCTCCAGATTGGCCTTGTCGGCGGGATCGACGAAGCCCGCGGCGTCGAACAGAATATCGACGATGTTGCCGGGCACGATGCGGAGCAGGAAAAAGATGACGATCGAAATCCCGACCAGGGTCACGAGCATCAAAGCAAGGCGCCGCACGATATAAGCAAACACGTGGGCCTACTCCTGTTGGCGCGCATTTCCGCAAGACCAGATAGCGGTTTTGCGACCGGAATGCGCGTAATTTACCGGTTCGGCGTCTATCGACCGCAGCCTACTTGTCCAGCCACACGTCCTCGTAACGATAGCCGTTGTAGGAGCTGTTCACCATGATGGTAATGCCCTTGACGTAGGGCTGCCAGCATGTACCCGCGTGGATATGGAAGATGATCGGGCGCGCGACGTCCTCCTGAAGTTTCTTGTCGATCTCCCAGACCAGCTTCTTGCGCTTGTTGACATCGGTCTCGACCGACTGCTCGTCGAACAGCTTCTCGATGTCCTTGTTGCAGTAGTTGGTGTAGTTGCGCTCGGACCCGCAGGAGTAATTCTCGTAGAACGACTGGTCGGGATCGTCGACCGCGTTGCCGGTGAGATTGAGGCCGAGCGCATAATCCTTGCGCGCGACCTTCGGGAACCATTGCGCGGTATCCACCACGTCAAGCTCGGCGTCGACATAGATGGTCTTGAGCTGGTCGATCAGGATAACGGCGGGATCGCGGTACACCGGAATGTTGCGCGTCGAGACCTTGACCTGAACGTGCTTGTCGGGGCCGTAGCCCGCCTTCTGCATCAGCTTGCGCGCCGCCTCCCGGTTGGCCTCGATGTCCGGGCCGTAGCCGGGGATTGCTTCCAGCATTTCCTTCGGCATCGACCACAGCCCGCCGGGCGCCGGCAGCATGGTGCCGCCGACGTCCGCCTGCCCCTCGAACATGATCGAGATGAACGCCTTGCGATCGAGCGCCAGCGCCATCGCGCGGCGGACGTCGAGATTGTCGAACGGCGGCGAGGAGGAGTTGACAATGATATTGTCGGAGACGTTGGTGGGCTCGACCACGCACACCGCGTTCGGCGCCTGCGCCTTGACGTCCTTGAGCAGCGGGATCGACACTTCGGTCGGGAATGTCATGTCGAACTTGCCGGCGACGAAGGCGAGAAGTGCGGTCGAGCGGTTCGGGATGATGGTGAACTCGATGCCGTCAAGATACGGCAGGCCCTTCTTGAAGTAGTCGGGATTGCGCGTCAGCTTGATCGATTCGTTGGCCTTGAACTCGACGAACTTGAACGGCCCGGTGCCGATCGGGTGGGTGCGCATCTCGGCAGGCGAGACGTGGCAGGGATAGATCGGCGTATAGCCGGAGGCGAGCAGCGCAAGCAGCGACGGTTGCGGCCGTTTCAGGTTGAACGACGCCTCGTAGTCGCCGTTGGTCGTTACGTCCTCGACTTGGTCGTACCAGCTCTTGCGCGGATTCTGACGAAATTTCTGCGGCGACTTGCCCATCAGCATATCGAAGGTGCATTTGACGTCGGCGGAGGTGAACGGCTTGCCGTCGTGCCATTTGACGCCCTGGCGCAATTTGAACGTCAGCGTCTTCTTGTCGCCGCTCCAGGCCCAGCTCTCCGCCAGATCCGGGACGATCGAATCCAGGCTGTTCTGCGCGACATCCTGCTTGTAGATGACGAGATTGTTGAACACCGGCATGAACGGCACGTTGATCGAGTAGGTTGCAGCCTCATGGATCGAGGCGCTGCCGGGGCTGTCGCGGTGATAAATCCGGAAAATGCCGCCGTGCTTCGGTTCGGCCGCGAGCGCAACCGTCGAGGCCGCCAGCGCAGACAACACCGCTGCGGCCAACGCCTGCACAATCCGCATGCTTCCCTCCCCGACCTATCGGTCTTGTAGCGCGTAGCGCGCCGATTGCGGTGGACGATAGCCATGGCCGAAGGCGCAGGCAACGGCCAAGGAACAGTTAAGGCCCGCGGCCGCATTGGCAATTCGGATGAATTCAATTGCGTGGGACGGAAAGGCGCGGCGTCATTCGCGCATCCGTCGGCCATCTCTTTGCGGCGCAACAGCGGCCCGTTCATCTAGATGAAAAATCGTTTGGCCAATCGGACTGTCATTGTTTTCGTAATATCAGGTGCTAGCTTCGCGCCGGTCGGTTTTTCGAACCGGCGGAGGGCGGGACTATCCCGAAGACCAAAGGAGCAATTGATGATTAGAACATTGGTGATTGGCGCGGCATTGGCTTTCAGCTTCGCGACCGCGTCCAACGCGGCGATCACGCCGGCGCCGGTCGGGACCAGCTCCGATCTCACCATCCGCGTCGCAGAAGGATGCGGCGCGGGATTTTGGCGCGGGCCGGGCGGCCGCTGCCATCCATTCGCGCAGGGCCGGCTCTGCCCTCCCGGCTATCACATCGGGCCCGAAGGAAAGCGGTGCTGGCCGAACTGACATCGATCGCAATACAACAGGCCGTCTCGCAAACGGCCGGACTTCGTAAGTCCGGCCGTTCTCTTGTTCGACCCGCTATACGGCTGCGATGCAGTCGATCTCGATATCGAAATGGCTGAACCAGGCCGGCACGCAGACAAAAATGCGGGCGGGCGGATGCTTGGGAAAGTAGCGCGAATAGACCGCGTTGACCGCAGCGAACTTCTCGACCGATGTGCAGTAGACGTTGCATTTCAGGACATTGTCGAGCGAGGAGCCCGCGGTTTCGACGCAGAGCTTGAGCTGATCGAGAACGAGCTCGGTTTGCCGCTCAATCGGCGCGTCGACGATTTGGCCGCTTTGCGGATCGAACGGCGGAAATCCTGAAACGTAAATTGTATTTCCGTGACGGGTGACGGCGGAGACAGGCACATTTGCCCGCTCCAGGTAGGTGGAGAGCGGCTCGACGCGGATGATCTCTCGTTTCACGATAGGCTCCTTCCCTCAACTCATGGCAGCGCCCGTATGCGGCCAAAGCGCATCCTTGATGGCACACGCAGGATAGGCGATGGTCGCGATGGGTTGCTTCGGTCTCGCTCGAAGTAACGAACAGAGCGGCGAGGCGCGGTTTTTACACGATGCGCGAGGTCTTGTTGCCCCAGTATCGGTCCCGCAACAGCCGCTTGTAGAGCTTGCCGGTCGGCAGCCGTGGCAGCTCAGGCTCGAAGTCGATCGAGCGCGGCACTTTCTGCCGCGACAAGCCCTTGCTGCAAAACTGGATCAGTTCTTCAGCGAGATCGGGTCCAGGCTTGATGCCTGGCATCGGCTGCACCACCGCCTTCACCTCCTCGCCGAGATCGGCATTGGGAACGCCGAACACGGCGGCATCCGCGATCTTGGGATGGGTGATCAGGAGGTTCTCGCATTCCTGCGGGTAGATGTTGACGCCGCCGGAGATGATCATGAAGGTCGCGCGGTCGGTGAGGTGGAGATAGCCTCCCGCATCGACATAGCCGACATCGCCGACCGTGCTCATGCTGCCGTCGGGCGACCGCGCCTCCCTGGTGCGGTCCGGATCGTTGAAATATTCAAACGGCGTCGCGGTCTTGAACCACACCGTGCCCGGCGTGCCGGTCGGGCAGGGCTTCATGTTTTCATCGAGGATATGCAGATCGCCGAGCAGGACGCGGCCGACCGTGCCCGGATGGGCCAGCCACTCCTCGCTGTTGCAGGCGGTGAAGCCCAAGCCTTCGGTCGCGCCGTAATATTCGTGGATGATCGGTCCCCACCATTGGATGATGTCCTGCTTCACCAGCGCCGGGCAGGGCGCGGCGGCATGGATCGCGATCTCGAGCGACGACAGGTCGTAACGCGACCGCACCTCCTCCGGCAGCTTCAGCATGCGCGAAAACATCGTCGGCACCAGCTGGCTGTGGGTGATGCCCCAGCGCTGCACCAGCTCGAGATAGCGCTCGGGATCGAAACTCTCCATGATGATCGCGGTGCCGCCCGTCCGGATCGTGAGGTTGACCGCCGCCTGCGGTGCCGCATGATAGAGCGGCGCCGGGGACAGATAGATCATGCCCTCGCGGTAGTGCCAGAGTTTTAGCAGGAAATCGAAGATCGGCAGGTTCTGCGCCGGCGGCTGCTCCGGCAGCGGGCGCAGAATTCCCTTCGGCCGGCCGGTGGTGCCCGACGAATAGAGCATCGCCGTGCCGGCAGACTCATCCGGGATCGGCGTCGACGGCAGTCCAGAGGTAACCGCCTGTAATCCGACGATGCGCTCGCTTTCACCGGTGCCATCGGCAACGATGCAGAGCTCGACCTTGGGGCATTGCTTCAGTGCCTCGCGCGCAACCTCGAGCTTGGCCACCGAAGTGATCAGAATGCGCGAACAGCTGTTGTTGACGATGTAGGCGAGTTCGCCGGCCGTCAGGTAGGAATTCACGCAGGTGAAATACAGGCCCGATCGCTCGCCGGCGCCGCAGCTCTCGAGGTAGCGGCTGTTATTCTCCATGAAGATCGCATAATGGTCGAGCCGCTTCAATCCGCGGTTGCGGAACAGATGCGCCAGCCGATTGCATCGTGCGTCGAGCTCCCGGTAGGTCACGGTCTCGCCGGTAGCAGCCATGATGAAAGCGGGCTGCAGCGGACGCAGATGAGCGTGCTTGCCGGTGTACATCGCCTTCCGGTCTCCTTATGCGGCTAGAGCAAGGATCTCGCGCACCTGCGCGGGCGCATCTATCTTGCGCGGGTTGCGCGGAATCCATGGCGTTGCCATCGCCTGTTCGGCGATGCGGTCGAAATGCTCGGGGCCTACTTCCACGTCATGCAGGCTGCGTGGCAGGCCGAGGCCGCGGATGAAGCGATCGAGCACGTCGGAAGCGTCGTCGCCGGGATGTCCCATTGCCGCCGCGACCAGCGCCTGACGCTCGGCATTGGCGGGCTTGTTCCAGCGCATCACGTAAGGCAGCATGACGCAGGAGGTATAGCCGTGCGGCACGCCGAACTCGGCGCCGAGTACGTAGCCGACGCCGTGGCTTGCGCCCATCGGCACGCCCGAGGCCAGCGGGCCCATCGATAGCCAGGTGCCGATCTGGCAATCCATCCGCGCATCGAGATCGCGGCCGTCGGCCTTCACCCGCGGCAGCCCCTCGGCCAGCATCGACAACGCCTTCAGGGCCTGTGCGTCGGCATAGGGGTGGGCCTCGTGCGAGCAGATGCCTTCGACGCAATGGTCGACGGCGCGGATGCCGGTCGAAAGCCACAGCCATTCCGGCGTGTGCATGGTGATGGCGGGATCGAGGATGGCCGCGCGGGGCACCACCAATTCGTGCCGCAGCATCTCCTTCACCTTGGTTCGTGCGTTGGTGACGCCGGCAATGGCGCTGAACTCGCCGCCGGCGATCGTGGTCGGCACGCTGATCTGGCGCACCCTGGGTGCGGTCATCGGGGGCGGAACGGCCTTAACGGCCCGGACCTGATCGATGCCCTCGACCGTGCCGATGTCGTTGGCGAGGCAAAGCTGCACCGCCTTGGCACCGTCGGTGATCGAACCGCCGCCCACCGTGACGATCAGATCGGCATCCGCGGCACGCGCCTGATTGGTGGCTGCGATCACCGCTTCGCGCGGGGTATGCGGCGGCATCGCATCGAAGGTGCCGGCGTAGCGCGGCCCGAGGGCTTTGCGAATCCTGTCGATCTCGTCGGTTTGCCGGTTGAGCGTGCCGGAGACCATCAGGAACGCACGCGAAGCACGCAGCCGGTCCGTTTGCTCGACGATCGCCATTGCGGCCGGGCGGCCGAACACGACCTCCTCCATGGCGCCGAAAACCACACGGCCTCTGTGCACGCGGTTGTCCTCCCCGGACGATTAGTTTTGCGGGCAGGTTAGCGGAGTAAACCCGACACGTCATGCCCGAAGATGATGCGTGAGGGCGGATCTAGGCCAATAATTCCGCAACGTCGGCAATCGAGACCGTGCGCTCTGAAAATACCAATTCGGCCGCGGCATTTTCCCAGCCGCCGTCGTTTGCCGCCAGAGGATCTTTCGGGCTCAGGCGATGTTCAAGCGCCAGCCGCGCATACAGCGCACGCCGCGCATCGGCCCCTGGCCGGGACGCTTCCCATCCGAGCAGGACGGCGCTGGTGATATGATAGAGGCCGCTCGCCGCAAGCCGCGCC
>JBATYU010001004.1:0-6007 GCA_049674245.1 Bradyrhizobium sp.
GGTCGAGGCCGCGCATCGCTCGGGCTCGCTGATCACGGCACGGATGGCGGCCGAACAGGGCCGCGAGGTTTTTGCCGTACCAGGCTCACCGCTCGATCCGCGCGCGGCCGGCGCCAACGATCTGATCAAGCAGGGCGCGACGCTGGTCACGGAGGCCGCCGACGTCATCCACGCGGTCGAGCCGATCATGGAGCGCCCGGTCGCATTTCCATTGAGCGAGCCGGACGGCGAACCGCTTGCGCTCGATCCCAACGCAAGCGATCGCGCGCGTATCACAAGCCTGCTCGGACCAAGCCCGGTATCGATCGACGATTTGATCCGGATGGCCGGCACGTCACCGGCGGTGGTGCGCACCGTGCTGCTCGAGCTTGAACTTGCAGGCAGGCTGGAGCGTCACGGCGGCGGACTGGTGTCGCTGATTTAATTTCGCCAGATCAGGCTGCGTCGTTGCGCCGGTCGAACCGGGCGCGGGCGTCCTCGATCTCGGTTTGATGATCGTGCGCCCATTTGCCGAGCGCCTCCACCGGCTGCCACAGCCCACGGCCGAGATCGGTCAGTTCGTAATCGACCCGCGGCGGGATCGTCGGGAACACGGTGCGGGTGACCAGGCCGTCGCGCTCGAGCCCGCGCAGCGTCAGCGTCAGCATCCGCTGCGAGATGCCGCCGACCATGCGCTTGATCTCGTTAAAACGTCGCGGGCCGTCGCCGAGCAGCATGATGACGAACACGCTCCATTTGTCGCCGACCCGCGCCAGCACCGAGGCGACCCCGCGGCAGTCACCGTCGAGGTGAGGCTGGGGCGGCAGGACAGGCACTTTTTTGTGCTCGGGTCTCACTGATGTTCTCGGGTTTCAAAAATGTGCGTTCTTGCGGGGGTTGCGGACAGTCACTCATATAGTCTCAGTTACAAACTTATACCACTAGGGATGACTGCCATGAAACTGCTTCATATCGACTCCAGCGTGCTCGGCTCCCACTCCGTCAGCCGAAAAGTTTCCGCCGCGATCGTCAACCGCCTGCGCCAGGCGACGCCCGGGCTTCAGATCGTTTATCGGGATCTGACCGCGACGCCGCTTTCGCATCTCACGGGCTCGCATCTTGCCGCGGCCCAAGGGGCGGCGCCCGAGGCTGCACTGCTGCAGGACCTCGCCGCCGGCCAAGCCGTGCTGGACGAGTTTTTGGCCGCCGACATCGTCGTGCTCGGCGCACCCATGTACAATTTCACGATACCGAGCCAGCTCAAGGCCTGGATCGACCGCATCGTAGTGGCGGGGAAGACCTTCAAATACGGCGCGCAAGGCGCGGAAGGGCTGGCTGGCGACAAGCGGGTCATCATCGCGATCTCGCGCGGCGGATTCTATGGCGCCGGCACGCCCGCAGCGGCGCTCGAACATCTCGAAACCTATTTGCGCGGGGTGTTCGGCTTCATCGGCGTCGCCAATCCCGAATTCATCTTCGCCGATGGGGTTCAGGTCGGACCGGAGCACCGCGAGAAGGCGCTGGCGAGCGCGTTGCACGCCGCGACCAATCTCCGCGCGGCATGAGCTGAAAAGACGCGGCCTGCCGCCGTCACGGCGGCGGGCGGTTTCGAAAGAGCCGTCGAAGGAAGCTAAAACCAGGCGCCCTGCACGCCACACAGAATTTCAATCAGAGATGCCAAAAGACCTAGTCCGGAAAATATCGCGATTGAAATGAGCGCGTGACCGTCGGACTTTTGCGAGGAAATTTTGGACGCGGGAAATGAAATATGGACACCATTCGGCATATCAGGCTCCAAAAAAAAGAAAGTTCGAAAAACCCCTGCCCTCAAAAAAGAGAGTCTTCGCAGCTGCGGCGAAGGTTCAACGGCTCTTGAAAATACCTCCGGGGGACGAGGGAACCGGGCAGCGCAACTCATTTTTGCGAAATTCGAAAGCGCTGACCGGACATCCGACCTGCTGGAGGGATCAATACCAAACGCCTTGCACGCCCGTGAGAATCGCAATCAGGAACGCCAGGAAACAAATTCCGCAAAACAACACGATCGGATCAAGCGCGCTGTCCGATTTCTCCGATGAGGATGTGAATGCCGATATCGGCGCGAAAATGTGAGCAACCCTGGACATATCGAGTTCTCCAATCACTAGGGTCAAAGCCCTGCCGTGGAGATGTCGAGCCTGCTGCGATCCGGGTTCAACCCAATCACACGGAATTTTAAAAACTCGGTGACTGAGGGAACCGACCAGCACAATTGCGATGCGGCTTTCGCGCCCAATCGTGCTGATCGGATGCAGCATTTTCTCAAAGTTCAACTTGTCGGCGCGAGTTCCTTTTATCCGCGATAGATCGGCGCGCCCGCAGGAGAGGCGGTGGCGCCCCCGTCGACGAAGATCTCCGCGCCCTGAACGTTGGAAGCATCGTCGGAGGCGAGGAACAGCACGGTTTTTGCGACCTGCTCTGGTTTGCCGAAGCGTCCGAGCGGAATGGCTTTTGCGATTCGCGCTTCCAAAGCCACGATCGCCTCCGGCGTCGGCGCGGTGCGGTTCCAGATCGGCGTGCTGGTGCCGCCAGGTGAGACCACGTTCACGCGGATGCCACGCGGCGACAGCTCTGACGCCATCACGCGCGCCATGGCGCGCACGCCGGCCTTGCTGGCGGCATAGGCGGCGTAGCCGGGATTGCCGAGCACGGAGATCACCGAGCCGTTCAGGACGATCGAGGCGCCGTCGTTGAGATACGGGAGCGCCGCCTGCACGGTGAAAAACACCGCGGTGACGTTGGTCCGGATGACGTTTTCAAACGACTCAAGGCTGGCACTGCCGAGCGGCGTGTTGCCCGGAATGCCGGCATTGGCGAACACGATGTCGAGCTTGCCGAATTTTTCGACGCCCTTCTTGATCGCGGCTTCGGTCGCGGCGATGTCGGTCGCTTCAGCCGGAACCGCTAATGCATTCGGCCCGAGTTCCTTCGCGGCCGCCGCCAGCGTCGCCTGGTTGCGCCCGGTAATCACGACCCGCGCGCCCTCGGCCACGAACAGCCGCGCGGTCGCAAGCCCGATGCCGCTGTTGCCCCCGGTAATCAACGCCGTCTTGTCCGCAAGTCTCACGATCGCCTCCAGTGGTTGCATTATTAAACTGGATTGCTAGCTAGGGCGTCTGGTTTTATAATGCAACTACAAAAGGCCGTGATTTAAGACGCGTCCGAAGATGAAGCCGCCGGGAGATCGCCATGGTGAAACGGACAAGCTTGGAGTACGCCGAATGCCCGATCGCGCGGTCGCTGGATGCGATCGGCGACTGGTGGTCGCTTCTGATCATCCGCGACGCCCTGGTCGGCCGGCGCCGCTTCGGCGAATTCCAGAGAAGTCTGGGGCTTGCGAAGAATATCCTGACCGTGCGGCTGCGCACGCTGGTGGATCAGGGCATTTTGAAGATGGCGCCGGCGTCCGACGGCAGCGCCTATCAGGAATATGTGCCGACGCCGAAGGGCCGCGGCGTGTTCCCGATCCTGGTCGCGCTTAGACAATGGAGCGAGGAGTTTGATGAGCGGCCGGAGCAGATCGCGACCATCCTGGTCGATCGCGAAAACGGCCGGCCGGTGCGAAAGCTGGAGCTCCATTCGCAGGATGGACGGCTGCTCACCTTGGCCGACACGGCACTGAAGCCGAGGCCGGCCAAACGCCGCCGCAGCGTGCCGGCTTGAGGGTTGCTCACCCCTTGCAAGCACAACCCCTGGTACATGTTTTACAACCCACGGGACGCTAATTCGTCCTGGTTACACCTGCTTTCAACATCTGTCGATTTGACAGCGGCGGGCTGCGCACCCATGTTCGGGTCCAAACGGCTGGCGCGAGTCTCGCGGAACCGGCCTTTATTTTTCCCGTAAGCCATTGGAATGACATGAATATCGTCATTGTGGAGTCTCCGGCGAAAGCCAAGACGATCAACAAATATCTAGGCTCGTCCTATGAGGTTCTGGCCTCGTTCGGCCATGTCCGCGACCTCCCAGCCAAGAACGGATCGGTCGATCCGGACTCTAATTTTAAAATGATCTGGGAGGTCGATCCCAAGGCCGATGGCCGACTGAACGACATCGCCAAGTCGCTCAAGGGCGCCGACCGGCTGATCCTGGCGACCGACCCCGATCGCGAGGGCGAGGCGATCTCCTGGCACGTGCTCGAGGTCTTGAAGGAAAAGCGTGCGCTGAAGGACCACAAGATCGAGCGCGTGGTGTTCAACGCCGTCACCAAGCAGGCGGTGACGGACGCGATGAAGCATCCGCGCCAGATCGACGGCGCGCTGGTCGACGCCTATATGGCGCGGCGCGCGCTGGATTATCTGGTCGGCTTCACGCTCTCGCCGGTGCTGTGGCGCAAATTGCCTGGCGCGCGCTCGGCCGGACGCGTGCAATCGGTGGCGTTGCGGCTCGTCTGCGACCGTGAGCTCGAGATCGAGAAATTCGTGCCCCGCGAATACTGGTCGCTGGTTGCGACGCTGGCGACGCCGCGCGGTGAAACTTTCGAAGCGCGCCTGGTCGGCGCCGACGGCAAGAAGATTCAAAGGCTCGACATCGGCTCGGGCGCGGAAGCCGAAGATTTCAAGAAAGCGATCGAAGCCGCGAACTTCACGGTTTCGAGCGTCGAGGCCAAACCGGCGCGCCGCAATCCGCAGGCGCCCTTCACCACCTCGACGCTCCAGCAGGAAGCGAGCCGCAAGCTCGGCTTCGCGCCCGCGCACACCATGCGGATCGCGCAGCGGCTCTATGAAGGCATCGATATCGGCGGCGAGACCACCGGTCTCATTACCTATATGCGTACCGACGGCGTGCAGATCGACCCTTCGGCGATCACGCAGGCGCGCAAGGTGATCGGCGAAGACTACGGCAACGCCTATGTGCCGGATGCGCCGCGCCAGTACCAGGCCAAGGCCAAGAATGCGCAGGAAGCCCACGAGGCGATCCGCCCGACCGACCTGTCGCGTCGCCCTTCCGATATGCGCCGGAAGCTCGATAATGATCAGGCGCGGCTTTATGATCTGATCTGGACCCGCACCATCGCAAGCCAGATGGAATCCGCTGAGCTGGAGCGCACCACCGTCGACATCGCGGCCAAGGCCGGCTCGCGCATGCTGGAACTGCGCGCGACCGGCCAGGTGATCAAATTCGACGGTTTTCTGGCGCTCTACCAGGAAGGCCGCGACGATGAGGAAGATGAAGACGGCCGCCGCCTCCCCGTCATGAGCCAGGGCGAAGCGTTGAAGCGGCGGGACCTTGCTGTCACCCAGCATTTCACCGAACCGCCGCCACGCTTCTCCGAAGCCTCCCTGGTCAAGCGCATGGAAGAGCTCGGTATCGGCCGTCCCTCGACCTACGCCTCGATCCTGCAAGTCCTGAAAGACCGCGGCTACGTCAAGCTCGAGAAGAAGCGCCTGCATGGCGAGGACAAGGGCCGCGTCGTGGTCGCGTTCCTGGAAAACTTCTTCGCGCGCTATGTCGAATACGACTTCACCGCCGATCTGGAAGCACAGCTCGACCGCATCTCCAACAATGAAATCTCCTGGCAGCAGGTCTTGCGGGATTTCTGGCGTGATTTCATCGGCGCCGTCGACGAGATCAAGGATTTGCGCGTAGCGCAAGTGCTGGACGTGCTCGACGGGATGCTGGGCCCGCACATCTATCCGCCCCGCACCGACGGCGGCGATGTCAGGCAATGCCCGACCTGCGGCACCGGCAAGCTCAACCTCAAGGCCGGAAAGTTCGGCGCCTTCGTCGGCTGCTCGAATTATCCGGAATGCCGCTACACCCGTCCGCTCGCCGCCGACAGCAAGGCCAGCGCCGACCGCGTCCTCGGCAAGGACCCCGAGAGCGGCCTCGACGTCACGGTGAAAGCCGGCCGGTTCGGTCACTATATCCAGCTCGGCGAGCAGAAGGACTATGCGGAGGGCGAGAAGCCGAAGCGCGCCGGGATTCCGAAAAACATCTCGCCCAGCGATGTCGAGCTTGGGCTTGCGCTCAAATTGCTGTCGCTGCC
>JBATYU010001005.1:0-3135 GCA_049674245.1 Bradyrhizobium sp.
GTACAGCGCCTCGGGCCTCCGAACTGGCCGGTCTACCCGGCCGGCGCGGTCTTTGGCGCCCTCTATGACGTCGATTCAGCGCTCGGCCTGTCGGCGGCGCGGCTGAGCGCCCGCCTGATCGCGGCCGATCTGGCCGACCTCGGCATCACCGTTGACTGCCTGCCGCTCGCCGATGTGCCGGTAGCCGGTGCCGATGCGGTCATCGGCAACCGGGCCTATGGAACTGAGCCGGGCAAGGTCGCGGCGATTGCGCGCGCGGTCACGGATGGGTTGGAGCAGGGTGGTATTTTACCGGTGCTGAAGCACATTCCGGGGCATGGAAGGGCGACTGCGGATACCCATTTCAAGCTTCCGGTGGTGGATACGTCCAGAAAAGAGCTTGAACGGAGCGATTTTGCCGCGTTCCAGCCCCTGGCTGACCTGCCGATGGCGATGACCGCGCATGTTGTGTTTAGCGCCTTCGACCCCGCCCAACCGGCCACGACTTCTGCGACAATGGTGGAAGAGGTGATTCGCGGCGTGATCGGGTTCCAAGGCTTGTTGATGAGTGATGACGTGTCCATGAACGCTTTGGCGGGATCGCTCGCCGCGCGGACGCGGGCCATTTTTGCCGCCGGCAACGATATTGTTCTGCACTGCAACGGCAAACTGGACGAAATGCGTGATGTCGCCCGTGAGACGCCCGAATTGTCGGGCAATGCGTTGGAGCGCGCCCGGAAGGCGCTGGCGTCACGCAAGGCGCCAAAGCCCTTCGACCGGGTGGCGGCGCGGGCGGAACTGGATGCGTTGATCGATCGGGCAGGAATTTTAGGCGCATGACCGCTGAGATCTTATCCTTCGAGACCGGGCGGCCGGCCGAACTCACCGATGGCGAGCCGTCGCTGGTCGTCGACGTCGAGGGCTATGAGGGCCCGCTCGACCTGTTGCTGGCGCTGGCGCGGCAGCAGAAGGTCGATCTCGCCAAAATCTCGATTTTGGCGCTGGCCGACCAGTATCTGCACTTCATCGAAGCGGCGCGAAAAATCCGCCTCGAACTCGCGGCCGACTACCTCGTCATGGCCGCGTGGCTTGCATTCCTGAAGTCGCGGCTGCTGCTGCCGGAGCCGGCCACGGCCGACGGACCGAGCGCCGAGGAGATGGCGACCGCGCTCGCCAACCGGTTGCGGCGGCTTGAAGCCATTCGCGAGGCCTCGAACCGGCTGATGAACCGCCCGCAATTGCAGCGCGATATTTTTCCGCGCGGCAATCCCGAGGCCATCGCTGAAATCCGCCATCCCCGATTTACCGCGACCTTGTTCGACCTGCTCACAGCCTATGTCGTGCAGCGCCAGCAGCGCGTGCTGGCGTCGGTGCATCTCGCCAAGCGCACGGTGTGGTCGCTTTCCGAAGCCAGGGCATCGCTGGAGCGGCTGATCGGAATCGCCGAGGACTGGAGTTGCCTCGACGAATATTTGCTGAGCTACGTGGTCGATCCCTCGCAGCGGGCGACCGTCTTTGCCTCGAGCTTTGCGGCTGCGCTGGAACTGGTGCGCGAAGGCGAGATGGAACTGAACCAGAAAGAAGCGTTTGCACCGCTGTATCTTCGTAAGCGCCAGCCGCAACCAACGCCGGATCTGGCAGTCGAGTGAGTGGAACAAGGAGACCGTGCCATGGCTAGCCTGGCGGAAAAACGCAAAGCCGATGATGCCGAGGAGGCGCCCGCCGATCCGCAGGCGCGGCCCGAGGAGTTGCGGCTGTTGGAAGCGCTGCTGTTCGCCTCGACCGAGCCGCTCGATCAGACCGTGCTTGCCAAACGCATGCCTGATGGCGTCGACATCAAGGCGGCGCTAGCGCAATTGCAGGCGGAGTACGCCACGCGCGGCGTCAATCTGGTTCACATCGCCAACAAATGGACGTTTCGTACCGCCAGCGATCTCGCCTGGCTGATGATGCGCGAAAGCACCGAGACGCGGCGGCTGTCGCGCGCGGCAATCGAGATGCTTGCGATCATCGCCTATCATCAGCCCGTCACGCGGGCGGAGATCGAGGAAATCCGCGGCGTGATCACGTCGAAGGGAACGCTCGACGTGCTGCTCGAGACCGGCTGGATCAGGCCGCGCGGGCGCCGCAAGACGCCCGGCCGCCCGCTGACGTTCGGAACCACGGAAGCCTTCCTGTCGCAGTTCAGCCTGGAAGCGCTGGGCGATCTGCCCGGGTTGGAGGAATTGAAGGGAACGGGGCTACTGGATTCGCGGCTGCCCTCAGGTTTTAGCGTGCCGACGCCGTCGGACGACCCCGCGTTGCGCGAGGACGAGGATCCGCTCGAAATTGGCGATCTGGAACTGGCGCTGGCACCCGCGGTCGAACCGGAAAACGGCGACAAGAGCTAGTTTCGCGCTACCGGCGTGATGCCATTTATTCCGGTTAACACTGGCGGTAATACGTAAGCCCGACAGCGATTTGCCGCGCCCGAAGTCCTTGTTTTTGACGTCCCGCGAGCCTACTTTCCGGGTAGATCGTGTTTGGAGGGTTGCAGGATGGGTTCGCTTAGCATTTGGCACTGGATCGTGGTGATCGCAGTGGTCCTGCTGCTGTTCGGCCGCGGCAAGATTTCGGATCTGATGGGCGACGTGGCGCAAGGCATCAAGGCCTTCAAGAAGGGCATGCAGGACGACGAAAAGACCGCCGAGAAGACCGAGCCGGTCAAGACCATCGATCACAACGCTGCGCCGTCCACGACGACGCGATCGGACGTCGGCAGCAAGGCTGTCTGAACAAAAGGCCGGAAAGGGAGACGCGAACCGGCGCCCAATCCTGTTTCGCGGGGAAGGGGCAAACTTCGCGTGAGCGGAATTTTCCATGTTCGACATCGGGTGGAGTGAACTGGTCGTCATCGCGGTCGTCGCGCTGATCGCGATCGGCCCGAAAGAGCTGCCGGGCGTGCTGCGCATGGTCGGGCAATGGATGGGCAAGGCGCGCAAGATGGCCGCCGAATTCCAGGGCCAGTTCCAGGAAGCGATGCGCGAGGCCGAAATGGCCGACCTCAAAAAGAGCTTCGACGAGGTCAGGGAAGCCGCGGCCGGCATCACCAGCGGCAATGTGATGACCTCGTTGCAAAAAGACGTCAGCGATGCGCTGAACATCGATGGCGTGGAC
>JBATYU010001006.1:0-8559 GCA_049674245.1 Bradyrhizobium sp.
CACCTGCACCTGGAAGAACGAGCCGGTGACGCTGACGGTAACGGAATTCCTGATCCTGCAGGCGCTGGCGACCCGGCCCGGTGTGGTGAAAAGCCGCAATGCGCTGATGGACGCGGCCTATGACGACCAGGTCTATGTCGACGACCGCACCATCGACAGCCACATCAAGCGGCTGCGCAAGAAATTCAAGGTGGTGGACGACGATTTCGAAATGATCGAGACCCTTTACGGCGTCGGCTACCGCTTCAAAGAGGCTTGATTGCAAGGCGCCTGGTATCCAGGTTCTAACATTCGCATCCCTTCGCGGCGGGCTCTTTTGCGAATGTTAGAACCAAAGGGACACTAGCAAATGTTAGGATGCTAGCGCGCTTGCCGACTGACGCCGCGGTCAGTCTGGGGTAGGTTGTAAGGGCAACACGCACAGCAAGACTAATTGGGCACTAGCCATTGCTTGATCGAACGCAGCCTGATCCGAGCGTGAACACCGAGGACGCTTCAGCGTCGCTCGCGCTCGATAATGCCGTCGTCGAAAGCGAGCCCGCGCAGCGATGGCAGGGGCCGCTGCGGTGGCTGAGCCGCGCCGGGCAGTTCCTCTTCACGCTCAGTTTCTCCAGCCTCACCCGCCGCATCGTCTCGCTCAACATCGCGGGCCTGCTCGCGCTGGTGGCGAGCGTGCTGTATCTCTCGCAATTCCGCGCCGGCCTGATCGACGCGCGGGCGCAAAGCCTGTTGGTGCAGGCCGAAATCATTGCCGGCGCGATCGCGGCCTCCGCGACCGTCCAAACCAACACCATCACCATCGATCCCGATCGGCTGCTCGACCTCAAGCCCGGCGAAAGCTATGGCGCGCCGGACGAATCTTCCGGGCTCGATTTCCCGATCAATCCGGAACGCGTAGCTCCAGTGCTGCGCACGCTGATCTCGCCGACCAAGACCCGCGCCCGGATTTACGATCCCGGCGGCGGCCTGCTCCTCGACAGCCGCAATCTGGAAAACGTGCTGCGCTTCGACCTGCCGCCGCCGTCCTCGGAGAAACCCAACATCGCCGAACGCGCGATGATCGCGATCCGGACCTGGCTGAACCGCGGCGACCTTGCGCTCTACCGCGAGCTCGGACCGGAAAACGGCAACGGCTACGTAGAGGTTGCGAACGCGCTGAAGGGGCAGAAGCGCAGCATGGTGCGCGTCAACGCGCGCGGCGAGGTGATCGTCTCGGTGGCCGTCCCGGTGCTGCGATCGCGTGCCATCCACGGCGCCCTGATGCTTTCGACGCAGGGCGACGATATCGATCAGATGGTGACCGCGGAGCGGCTTGCGATCCTGAAGGTCGGCGGCGTCGCCTCCGCCGTCATGATCGTGCTATCGCTGCTTTTGGCGAGCACCATCGCAGGCCCGGTGCGCCGGCTCGCCGACAGCGCCGAGCGCGTCCGCCGCCGCATCAAGACCCGCGTCGAGATTCCCGACTTCACCCGTCGCCGCGACGAGATCGGCCATCTCTCCCGCGCGCTGCGCGACATGACGGACGCGCTCTATAACCGGATCGAGGCGATCGAGATGTTCGCCGCCGATGTCGCCCATGAACTGAAGAACCCGCTGACCTCGCTGCGTTCGGCGGTCGAGACGCTGCCGCTAGCGCGCAACGAGAACAGCCGCGCGCGGCTGCTCGCGGTCATCGAGCACGACGTCAAGCGGCTCGACCGCCTGATCTCGGATATTTCCGACGCGAGCCGGCTCGATGCCGAGCTGCAGCGGCAGGACATGGAGCCGGTCGATTTGCGCCGTTTGCTGACGACGCTGGTCTCGGTCGCCAACGAAACCCGGGGCGGCCACGACGTCGCCGTCGAGGCCCGCTTCGAGGGCAGAGGCCCGGCCGACACCTTCTCGGTGCCGGCGCATGATTCGCGGCTCGGACAGGTGATCTCCAACCTGTTGTCGAATGCGAAGTCGTTCTCGAGTGCCGGCGGCAAGGTGCGCATCATCTGCCGGCGCGCGCGCTCCGACATCGAAATCGTGGTCGATGACGATGGACCGGGCATTCGCCCCGATGCGCTGGAGCGGGTGTTCGAACGCTTTTATACCGACCGTCCGCATCAGGGTTTTGGACAGAATTCGGGGCTCGGCCTTTCGATCTCGAAACAGATCATGGAGGCGCATGGCGGGCGCATCTGGGCCGAGAACCGCGTCGGGCCCGCCGGACCCGAGGGCGAGCCGACGGTTGCGGGCGCGCGCTTCGTGGTCAGGCTGCCGGCGCCATGATGGACAAGGGCGGTCCGAGCGTCCACGCTTCCGCGGTCAGGGTCGGAAATCGCGCCGTGCTGATCCGCGGGCCCTCGGGCTCGGGCAAGTCGCGTCTCGCCTTCGATCTGATCCTGAGCGGCCGTTCCGGGCAGATTGCCCCGGCCATCCTGGTCGGCGACGACCGTGTCCATCTGGACACAGATGCGGGACAATTGCGCGTGCGCCCGGCAGCCGAATTGGCCGGCCTGATCGAGATCCGCGGGCTCGGCATTCGCCGCTGCGAGTTCGCCGAGGAAGCCATCGTCGGCCTGTTGGTTGACTTGGCAGCGGCGGACTCCGAGCGCCTGCCGCCGCCTCAGGCGCTCATGATCCGCATTTTCGGTGTTTCGATACCGCGAGTCGCGGTGGGAGCTGGCTATTCGCCCCTGCCGCTGGTTGTCGCTGCGCTTACGACAACTGAAAGTTCATCTTCCGTTAACGCTTCCGCCGATTGCTTGAAGGGGATTGGTAACCATATCAGTCCCACTATCGCGACCGAGTAGACCGGCGCAGCTCCCCCTTTTGCAGTCCGAATTCAGGGAGACCCGCAAACATCCCCTCTTGCGCGGGGGCTCCGGATGGTCAAAGTGGCGCGTTCGTGCGGTGCACCAAAAAGCACCCGCGAGGAGTTTCCGATGATTGGCCTAGTACTGGTGACCCATGGGCGCCTTGCCGACGAGTTCAGGGCAGCGCTCGAACATGTCATGGGTCCTCAAAAACAAATCGAAGCGGTCAC
The DNA here is from genome assembly GCA_049674245.1 of Bradyrhizobium sp. Classification (GTDB taxonomy): domain Bacteria; phylum Pseudomonadota; class Alphaproteobacteria; order Rhizobiales; family Xanthobacteraceae; genus Bradyrhizobium. Next base: position 3,014 of record JBATYU010001006.1, read on the forward strand.
GATCGGTGCCGACGATGATTCCGATTTGTGTCGAAGTGACATTATCGAAGCGGTTAACCGCGTCGATAGCGGTGACGGTGTCGCCATCCTGACCGACATGTTCGGCGGCACGCCCTCCAACCTCGCGATCTCCTGCATGAGCCGCCCCAAGGTGGAAGTGCTCGCAGGCATCAATCTTCCCATGCTGGTCAAGCTTGCCAAGGTCCGCGAAGAGCGCTCGCTCCCCGACGCCATCGCCATGGCACAGGAAGCCGGCCGCAAATACGTCACCATCGCCAGCCGGGTGCTCGCCGGCAAATGAACGACGACGTCCCGGCGCCCGAAAATATTCCCGGGCCAAGCGTGCCGGCAGGCGCCATCTCCCGCGAACTCCTCATCATCAACAAACGCGGGCTGCACGCGCGCGCGTCCGCCAAATTCGTTCAGACGGTAGAGCGCTTCAATGCCGAAGTCTGGGTGACGCGCGGCGGCGAAACCGTCGGCGGCACCTCGATCATGGGACTGATGATGTTGTCGGCGGCGCCCGGGACCACGATCGTGGTCTCGTCGATCGGCCCTGAGGCCGAGGCTGCGATTACCGCCATCAGCGCCCTCGTCGAGAGCAAGTTCAACGAAGAAAGTATGTAAGCTCGGGGTTGTAGGGTGGGCAAAGGCGCCCTTCGCGCCGTGCCCACCATCTATCCAGGCCGTACTCTTGAATGGTGGGCACGCGTCCGCTTTCGCTCGTTGAGCTACCGCGGACGTGGTCGCTTTGCCCACCCTACTCCTTCGGGTCGCTCAAAACGGATTGGTGACGATACCGCCATCGACGCGCAAGGCCGCGCCGTTGGTCGCGCTCGAGGCTTTCGAACACAGATAGCAGATGAGGTTGGCGACCTCCTCCGGCCTGGCGAAACGCTGCAACAGCGACCCCGGCCGGCGTTCGCTGAAAGTTCGCGCCACCAGCTCATCGACCGTCGTCCCCATTGCCTCGGCGCGCGCGGAAAGACGGCCTGGCGTCGTCTCGACCCAGGTCGGGCCCGGCAGCACCGAATTCACCGTGATGCCGGTCGATCTGGTCTGCTCGGCGGCACCGCGCGCGATGTAGAGCAGTGCGGCTTTCGAGAAGCCGTAATGCACCATCTCTTTCGGAACATAGATACCGGATTCGCTCGAGACGAACACGACGCGGCCCCACGCCTTGTTGGCCAGCATCGTCTTGAGATAGTGCCGCGTCAGGCGCACCGCGCTCATCACGTTGACCTCGAACATCTTGGTCCAGTCGGCGTCCTCGATATCGAAGAAGGCTTTCGGCGCGTAGAATCCGAGATTGTTGACGAGGATATCGACTTCGGGAAATCGCGCCACCAGCGCAGCGCAGCCTTCGGCACCGCCGAGATCGAACGCGGCGGCGTGCAATTTGGCCGCAGGCTGGGATTGCCTGACCTTCGCCATGGCCGCGGCGATCGCGGCGTTGTCGCGCCCGTTGACGATGACTTCCGCGCCCATCTGGGCAAGCCCCACGAGGGAAGCGAGCCCGATGCCCCGCGTCGAGCCGGTGACCAGCGCCAGCTTACCTGTCAGATCGAGATCCATGTGTGGCCCCCTTGAATTTTCGACCGCCTATTTCGCAGGCGGCGCGATAAAAATTTTCCAGTTGGTCGAGGGCCCCGGATGCCCGCGGAAGAAGCGCTGCGTGGTCATCACCACCTGCTCGGCATTTTTGGCATTCTGCACCATCCAGGCTTCGCAGGCAGGCAACCTCCCATCCGTGGTATCGCAGATGCCGATGAAGCCCAGCCGCTGGGCTTCCTCGAGCGAGGTCAGCCCCGAGGACCACAATTCGCCCGGCGTGAACGGCGCCGGATGGTCGGGGCTATAGAAGGTCATGGGCTCGCCGACCTCCGTGGTGCCGGCGACCACAGCCCATCGCGAGCCAAAACGCATGTGCCACGCCTCGGTCAGCTCGCGGGCCAACTGCGACCGCGCGCCATAGCTCGCCGCGCTATTGGGATATTCCGCCATCTCGCGGGCGGCGATGGTGGGCGCGGCGGCGAGCGCGGCCAGCGTGATCACGAGCCAGATCGCGGTGACGCGGAATAGCGCGACCTCGTGAATCCGCAAGCCTGGGATCGCGACCAATGCCAGGGGAGTGAGGAAGAACAGCGGGATTCCCCAATCGGTTTTCATATAGATCGTGAAGATCAGGCCGCCGAGCGGCGGTCCGATCGCGACAATGATCTGGATGATCCAGATATTGAGCGCTTGTGAGACATTCACGCCCACATTCGCACCGGGCGACCAGATTCGCGAAAGCCGCGGTCGAGGCAACAGCAGCGCCAGCGCCGCCAGCACCACGGGCACGGCCAGCAGCGCCAGATTGTGTCCGACATAGCCGGCTACGAGCTGGCCGCTTTGCGCGCGGTTCGCCAGGCCATAGACGTCGCCGGCATAGGTCAGCGGCACGAAGTCGACTTGTTTCAGCCAGATCAGATGCGGGATCATCGCGACCGCAAGAGTTGCGATCGCGACCCACGGCGCCGGCGAGCGCAGGAATTTCATTCGCTCCGGATGAAACAGCGCCGCGAGGCAGATGGCGCCGATCATGGTCAGCACCCAATATTTCGTCATCAGCGCCAGCGCGCCGGCGAGCCCGAGCCATAGGCCTGATCGCCAGGTGCGTTTTTCGAACGCATGCAGATAGGCCAGCACGACGAGCGGCAAGGTGACGAGCTGCAGCAGATCTGGATTGTACTTAAAACCCTTGAAATTGAAGATCGGATAAAGCGCGAGCATGACGACAACAAAGAACGCGCGGCGGCGATCGACCGCGCGCAGCGCGATGAGCCAGCAAATCACGAGTCCTGTGCCGAGTGTCGCCATCGCCAGCGCATAGGTCGCCCAGTCCTTCACTGGAAAAAAGCTGAACCACACTCCCGCGACCCAGCCGGAAAGCGGCGGATGCTTGCCGTAGCCGAGCTGGAACTTCTGTCCCCAGGCAAACGCTTCAGCGACATCCACATGGACGTCCTGCGCCGCCTTCAGTTCGATCAGGATCAAGGTCCAGAGCAGGCCATGCACGAGTGCGAAACTGACCACGAGCCAGAGCCCGGTTTCGGGGTTGGTGGCGCGCAAGACGAGCCACGCCGCCAGCCGCCGGAAGCTTAAGCGTCGGCGCGCACGCGAGGCCGCGGGCAATAATGATGCAGTCGACATGGAAGAAGTGCGTAGCGCGTTTTTTGTCTCCGTGGAATCAGCTTGGCGTGAAGAAACCCCGTTAATATGCGGCAATGTGGTTGCCGCGCCAAAGCGTGAATGCTATCCCGCGCCCCATGACGACCACCCCCATTTCCAACATCCGAAACTTCGCCATCGTCGCCCATATCGACCATGGCAAATCGACGCTGGCCGACCGCCTGATCCAGATCACCGGCGGCCTTACGGATCGCGAGATGGCGGGCAAGGAACAGGTGCTCGATTCCATGGATATCGAGCGCGAGCGCGGCATCACCATCAAGGCGCAGACCGTCCGGCTGACCTATCCGGCCAAGGACGGCAAGACCTACATTCTCAATTTGATCGACACGCCCGGCCATGTCGATTTCGCCTACGAAGTCTCGCGCTCGCTCGCGGCCTGCGAAGGATCGCTACTCGTGGTCGATGCCAGCCAGGGCGTCGAGGCGCAGACGCTTGCCAACGTCTACCACGCGCTCGATGCCGGTCACGAGATCGTGCCGGTACTGAACAAGATCGACCTGCCGGCGGCTGAACCCGACCAGGTCAGGCAGCAGATCGAGGACGTGATCGGCATCGACGCCTCCGACGCGGTGATGATTTCCGCCAAGACCGGCCTCGGTATCGACGAGGTGCTGGAAGCGATCGTGCACCGGCTACCGGCGCCGAACGGCGACCGCGACGCCTCGCTGAAGGCGCTTCTGGTCGACTCTTGGTACGACGTCTATCTCGGCGTCGTGGTGCTGGTGCGGATCGTCGACGGCGTGATGAAGAAGGGTGGCCGCATCCGGATGATGGGCACCAATGCCGCCTACGACGTCGAGCGCGTCGGCTTCTTCACCCCGAAGATGCAGCAGGTCGACGAGCTCGGGCCCGGCGAGATCGGCTTCATCACCGCGGCGATCAAGGAGGTCGCCGATACACGCGTCGGCGACACCATCACCGACGACCGGAAGCCGGTGACCGAGATGCTGCCGGGCTTCAAGCCGGCCATTCCAGTGGTGTTCTGCGGCCTGTTTCCGGTCGATGCCAACGATTTCGAAAGCTTGCGCGCGGCGATGGGGAAGCTGCGGCTGAACGATGCGAGTTTTTCGTTCGAGATGGAGACCTCGGCCGCGCTCGGTTTCGGTTTCCGCTGCGGTTTTCTGGGGCTGTTGCATCTCGAAATCATTCAAGAGCGATTGTCGCGCGAATTCGATCTCAACCTGATCGCGACCGCGCCGAGCGTGATCTACAGGATGCATCTGACCGACGGGCAGGCGATCGAAATTCACAATCCCGTCGACATGCCCGACGTGGTCAAGATCGCCGAGATCGAAGAGCCCTGGATCGAGGCCACGATCCTGACCCCCGACGAATATCTCGGAAGTGTCTTGAAACTGTGCCAGGACCGGCGCGGCGCGCAGAAGGAGCTGACTTACGTCGGCTCGCGCGCGATGGTGAAATACGACCTGCCGCTCAACGAAGTGGTGTTCGATTTCTACGACCGGCTGAAATCGGTCTCCAAGGGCTACGCCTCGTTCGACTATCATCTCACCGACTACAAGCCGGCCGACCTCGTGAAGATGCAGATCCTGGTCAACAGCGAGCCGGTCGACGCGCTGTCGATGCTGGTGCATCGCACCCGCGCGGAGGGCCGCGGCCGCGCCATGGTCGAGAAGATGAAGGAGCTGATTCCGCCGCACATGTTCCAGATTCCGATCCAGGCGGCGATCGGGGGCAAGGTGATCGCGCGCGAGACGGTGCGCGCGCTGCGCAAGGACGTCACCGCGAAATGCTACGGCGGCGACGTCACGCGCAAACGCAAGCTTCTAGAGAAGCAGAAGGAAGGCAAGAAGAAGATGCGGCAGTTCGGCAAGGTCGACATCCCGCAGGAAGCGTTTATCGCGGCACTGAAGGTGGATAGCTGAGGCGAACGCTCAACCGCTAAATCATGATAAGATCAGGTCCGGTCTGAGGCTTCTGTGACCGGACAACAAAAATATCGAAAACAACCCCATGCAAAGTAGCCGACGGCTGCCGGCGTGATGCCGACGCATCTCACGAAACCATTTGACACGTCGGGCAAATCAGCGGCACGACGCCATCATCGCAGCGCGTGTGATCTGTGGGACCCTTGCCAAACCCATCGAAACCGGCGGCAATCCAACTTCACGCGCAAGCGCAAGCTTCTGGAGAAGCAGAAGGAAGACAAGAAGAAGATGCGGCAGTTCGGCAAAGTCGACATCCCGCAGGAGGCTTTTATCGCCGCGCTGAAGGTGGATAGTTGACGGGCCTGCCCCGTCATTCCGGGATGCGCGAAGCGCGAACCCGGAATCTCGAGATTCCGGGTT
>JBATYU010001007.1:0-3166 GCA_049674245.1 Bradyrhizobium sp.
GGCATTCACGGTGTGCCCGGTTGAAGGCGTCGGCGCCGGGGTGGGCGTTGCGCCAGGCTGGCCGCCGCTGACATGCTTGACCGCCTTGTAGGCGAGCAGCGCCAGGATCGCCATCGTCATCGGCGACATTCCACCGCTGGATTGCGCGCTCGGGTTGGAGGGGCCGCGCGGGCCTTGCTGCATGCCGTTCAGTACGTCGAGTAAACCCATGGTTACCTCCTGCCGACTGCCCCGGTGTGCCCCGCGCGAAAAACATAACGGCGGCCCATGACGGTTACAAGGCAGGGTTACAAGGCGGGGGCGCTGTTGCTAGATGCAGTGCATCAGGCCAGAGGAAGGGCGAGATGAACTCACACCAACCGATCGCCGTGGCGGGGGCCGGCAGCATCGGCTGCTTCGTCGGCGGCATGCTGGCGGCGGCCGGCTATCGCGTGGCCTTGCTGGCGCGCTCGCGCGTGATCGGGGAAATTAAGGCCAATGGCCTGCGGCTGACCTCCTTTGACGGCTTTGACCGAAGGATTGCCGCCAACGCGCTGGCGCTGTCGGAAGATCCTTCCATTCTGGGAGATGCCGCGCTGGTGCTGGTAACGGTCAAGAGCGCCGACACCGCCGATATGGCGGATACCATCGCAAGCCATGCGCCGAGGGATGCCACTATCGTCTCCTTGCAAAACGGCGTCGGCAATGTCGCGATGCTGCGCGAGCGGCTTGCCGGGCGGCGGGTGTTGGGCGGAATGGTGCCGTTCAATGTAGTCGCGCTTGGCGAAGGCCGCTTTCATCGCTCGACCTCGGGTGACATTTATGTCGAGCAAGACCCGGCGGACACCGCGGAAAAGCTTTCGGTGCCGGGCCTGAAAATCCGCGCCGGCGGCAACATCGTCGGCGTGCAATGGGGCAAGCTGATCGTCAACCTCAACAACGCGCTCAACGCGCTGTCCGGTTTGCCATTGCGCGAGCAGCTTGCGCAGCGCCCGTGGCGAAAACTGTTCGCCGACCAGATGGCCGAAGGCCTCGCCGCGATAAGAGCGGAGGGGATTTCGCCGGTATCGCCGACGCCGATCCCGTCCGCATGGATGCCGCCTTTGCTGCGGCTGCCCGACGGCATTTTTGGCCTCCTGCTGGGACGGACGATGCAGATCGATCCGCAGGCCCGCTCGTCGATGTCTGAGGATTTGCAGCGCGGCCGCCGCACCGAAATCGATTATCTGCAAGGGGTCGTCGCCGCCATCGCCGACCGGCACGGGCTGAAAGCGCCGTTGTCGCACCGCATCATCGAGTTGATCCGGCAGGCCGCGGCCACAGGGGAGGGCTCGCCAAAACTGACGCCGGAGCAGATTCGCAGCTAAAGGATCAAGGATGGCGCGATTGCCTTGAAATGGTAACGATCCGGCGCGATTTTGCTGAGCGCGCGCCGTCGCGCCGCGGTGGCAGCGGGAGGAACGAGATGAAGCGGTTTTATGCGGCTGTCGCCGTCGCGGCTGTTGTAATGTCAGGCGGGTCGGCTTTGATCGCGCCGGCCCATGCGGTGCCGCCGACGGTGACGCCATCGCCGGGCTACGATGCGCGATTGCAGAAGCAGCGGGCCGCGACCACGCTCTATCAGCCGGCCCCGCGGGCTTTCGATCCGCGGCATCCTCCAAAACGCCTTCACGACGGCGCGCGCTGAACGTGCATCTGCACGCGCGATAGAGCGTTATTCCGGGGCGCGCCTCGACAAAATTGACGCGGTACGCGTCAATTTTGCGCTGATAGCGCGAACCCCGAATCTCGCCCAACAATCTCGGGATTCCGGGTCTGCGCGCAAGGGCGCGCATCCCGGAATGACGGTGTGGCGTCAGCCCCGCTTGGCCTTGCTCGATGACGACGTGAACAACTTCTTCTTCAGTTCGTTGAGACTTTCCGAGAGCTTTGGCCATTCGCAGGAGAACGAATTCTTGACGCAGTTCGCGGCTTTTGGCCGCCTGGTCGGCAGCGGCACTCGTTCAGATTCGCTGCGCAGCGAGACCGGCGGCACCTGTTGCACCTGCTGCTGTTTTGCCGCAAACGCCGCCGCGATGCTGTTGCGCCGCAGCTTCTCGAGATAGAGGCCATATTGCTCGTCGATGTGCTTCTGCTCTTCCGGCGTCGGATTCGGTCCCGCGATATCGAAGGTCCGGTTCTGCATGAAATCGTAATAGGTGTAGCCGCCGCCTGGCTTGCGGCGGCCGGCGAATTTCGCATTGCATTCCGCCAGCGCCGAGGTCCGCTCTTGCTTGGCCGGCGCCTTCTCCGCGACGTCGGCGCATTCCTCGAAATCGACAGGCGCGCGGCTCCACCATTGGGCGTACGCGTGCGACGGTTGCAGCACAACGAAGGCGCCAGTCGCACCAACAAGCAGCGCCGGTATACGCGATCGAATCACTAAAGGTTATCCCCGGCCGGTTCCGCCAACGTAATTGTTGCGGATTGTTGCCATTTTAAGGCCGCTTGTCACCCCGAAACTGGACATTTTTCCCGCCGTAGTCGCGCTCTTTTTTCTTGACGTGCGGTGGGCGATTGATCGGTTGTGGATCGTTTGCGGCAGTCTCGAGTGGCCCGCCGCGCCGCTCTCAGCCGCGTGGCTTGGTGTGTTCGTGGTCGCGCTGCTTGGCCGTTGCGGACCTTGCCATGATCATGGCCGCCACCGCGTCCAGTATCTTGCTGATGGCGTCGCGGCGATAGGCCCATCGCTCGTCCTCGCTCAATGGGGCGATCACCATGGTCGCATTGGCCTCGAACAGCAACAGTTCGCCATCGGCATTGATCGCGAAATCCACGCCGGCATAATCGAGGCCGAGCGCGCCCCCCATCCGCTCCAGCGCGGCCATTGCCTTGTCGCCAAGCACGGACGGCATGTCCTTTAGAAAGCGCGCTTCTTCGCTCCGATGGCCGGGCTCCTCGGCCATGTCGGAGGTGAAATAGTGCACCTTCCAGTTTCGCGATATCGCAAGATGCAGCGGATAGATCACCCCATCGATCATCATCACGCGGTATTTTCGCGCGCTGCCGTCCTCGCCGCGGGCATCGAGATATTCGATCGCCAGTAATTCGTCGCCGGGAAGGCCTGCCGCCGCCGCGGGTAAATCGGCAGCCGCTTCGACCAGGACAAAATTGCGTCCGGTGTGGTAGCCGGGTGAACGCAGCAACA
>JBATYU010001008.1:0-1633 GCA_049674245.1 Bradyrhizobium sp.
CTGTTCATCGAGCAACTGTGGGTTAGACTTTGCTTGATGGATCATCCCGCTCTATCTCGGGCTTTTCACGCAAAACGGCGTTCAACAGCGAGTTGTGAACTTCTATCTTTCCATTGTAGCTGATGAGTCCAAGTTTGCGGAATTTGTTCATGAAAAAGCTCACGCGGGATCGGGTCGTTCCAATCATATCTGCCAATGTCTCCTGGCTGATATCCGCTAGAATAGGCTGGGGTATGCCTTCCTTTCCGAAATGCGCGAGCAGAAGAAGAAGGCGCGCGAGTCGCTTCTCGCTGGAATTAAAAAGCTGGTCGATCAAGTGCTCTTCAACTCGGCTGTTCCGTGTCAAGAGATACGCCATGAACAGCTCGGAAAATTTCGGCTCGGAACGAATGGCGGCGACCATCGCTTCTTTGGTGATTGAGGTGATCACGCATTCTTCCATCGCCGTCGTGGTCGCGATGCGCAATGTATGGCCGTTGAGGCAGCCCTCGCCGAAGAACTGGCCCGGTTCCAAAATTCCGACGACCGCTTCCTTGCCCTGCTCGGATAGGACCGTGAGCTTGACCCGGCCCTTTTGAATGTAAAAAACGGTGTCCGCCACGTCTCCCTGCTCGAAGACGTGCCGATTCCTTTTAATTTTCAAAATCGTTTTGCCCGCCCCCACCTTGGCGAGAAAAGCTTGAGGATCGAACTCGGTTTTGGCTGGCTTTCTTCCCACAGGAGCCTCCCTTAGCTCCGATGATCGAGCGCGCCTCGTATTATAGCGGTCCCAGCGCCGAAATGAAGCAGTCTGCATAGGTAATGAGGGGAATTTGACCGGCTAGAGGGAGTCCCGCAGTGCAGGGGGGAAATGAACTCGGAATATAGCATGCTGGTTCCATCACCGGCCCATCCTAGAAAGGGGCCACCAACTGAGGTGGCCTTTCATATAATAACGAATGCGATAGCCACTGCCATGACGATCAGCGTATTTGCGCCAGCAATCGCGATGCCGAGATAAACGTCGGCCGTGACGTTCTCAGACTGGAACTTGGTTTGGCTGTCGAACACCGCACGACCCCGTGCAATTGTCTATTCTTGGATACACCAAGCGGAAGATCGGAATTCGTTCCGAGGAAATGTCCCAAAAGTGTACTCGACAAAGAAAAATCTAGCCATTTCCACCAATGCGCAAATGGCTAGATTTGTTCGTTACGTGGGCGGCTGTAGACCGGGCGATGATAGCCATTGACTGATCTGGGAAGCAGTATGTAGCTGACGGGCCTCTCGCAGCAGTTGGTTCTTCAGTTTCCCGTAAGGCAATTTGGCCGCTTCTTCTTTCGCGGCCTCAGATTGCTCGTTCCACTTCTGCTCAGTAGTTCTTTGCTTGATCATGATGCAGTCCCCTTACATCAGGCGGGAGCACAACACTCTCAGTCACCGATAGATGCCGTTATGGGCGGTGATGGGAGTCACCAATGGGACCAACGTAAGTTCGGCGCTGTGCTGTTTTGCTCACTTTCGAAAAGTTAACGAATTAGGACATCCGTAAAACGCACAACGCCACCAAGTCCGCTGAGGGTCAATCTCGACATTTATGATCGTGGGCCGGCACTTCCGGTCTACCCCCACAAACAGACATCCTCAGAGCCGG
>JBATYU010001009.1:0-4235 GCA_049674245.1 Bradyrhizobium sp.
GTTCGGCGCCAGCCGAAGCCAAGCCCGCGGAGCCGTGGCGGCAGCGGCTGATCCGCAGCCTGCTTTACGGCCGCCATGTCGATCGCGCGGTGAAAGCGCGGGCCCGGGTCGGTTTCGCAATTGTCGCCTTCGTGGCGATCTACGCGATCATCGGCGGCCGTCTTGTCATGTTTGCGGTCGGCGCCGACGGTCACGGCGCGCGCCGCTCGGCATCGCTGGATGCGATCGCGACCGCCCGGCCCGATATCGTCGATCGCAACGGCGAGGTGCTGGCGACCGATGTCAAGGCGCCGAGCCTGTTCGGCGAGCCGCGCCGCATCATCGACAAGGACGAGGCGATCGAGCTTCTGACCGCGACGCTGCCGGATCTCGACACCGGCGAAGTGCGCGATCGCCTGTCGTCGAAGAAAGGCTTCGTCTGGCTGAAGCGCGAAATCACGCCGCAGCAGCAGCGGGAAATTCATCGCCTCGGCATTCCCGGCTTCGGCTTCCTGCGCGAGAACAAGCGCGTCTATCCGACCGGCAACGAAGTCGCGCACCTGATCGGCCTCGTCAACATCGACAACCAGGGTATTGCCGGCATGGAGAAATGGCTCGACAGCAACGGTCTTGCCGATCTGCATCGCGCCGGCTTTGCCACCGATCGCCTGCAGCGGCCGATCGAACTGTCGGTCGACCTGCGCGTCGAGCATGCGCTGCGCGACGAACTGCTCAAGGCCAAGGAGAAATTCCACGCCAAGGCCGCTTCCGGCCTCGTCTCCAACGTCAAGACCGGCGAGATCGTGGCGATGGTGTCGGTTCCGGATTTCGATCCCAACAATCCGAAAGAGGCGCACGACCCCGACCGCATCAACCGGCTGACCACCGGCGTCTACGAGATGGGCTCGACCTTCAAGGCGTTCACGCTGGCGATGGCGCTGGATTCCGGCAAATACGACCTCAACTCGATGTGGGATGCGCGCGGGGCGTTGCACTATGGCAAGTTCGCCATTCATGACGATCATCCGCTCGGGCGCATGCTCAACATGAGGGAAGTCTTCACCTACTCCTCCAATATCGGCGCGGCGCGGATCGCGCTCTCGCAAGGCGTCGAGGCGCACAAGGCGTTCCTGCGCAAGATGGGGCAGCTCGACCGGCTGCGCACCGAACTGCCCGAAAGCGCGTCCCCGATCGCGCCGCATCGCTGGGCCGAATTGAATACCGTCACCATCGCCTTCGGTCACGGCATCGCGGTAGCGCCGTTGCAGGCGGTGATGGGGATCGATGCGCTGGTGAATGGCGGCTATCTGATTCCGCCGACCTTCATGAAGCGCACCGAGCAGGAGGCGATGGCGCTGGCCAAGCGGGTGATCAAGCCCGAGACGTCTGAGAAGATGCGCTTCCTGATGCGGCTCAATGCCGAGATCGGCACGGCGCGGAAGGCCGACGTCGACGGCTACTATATCGGCGGCAAGACCGGCACGGCCGAAAAGGTCATCAACGGCCACTATGTCAGGAAGCGCGTGCTCAATGCGTTTACGGCGATTCTGCCGGCGGACAATCCCCGTTACCAGCTCCTGATCATGCTGGACGAACCCCAGCCGCTGAAGGAAACCAGCGGTTTCATCACCTCGGGCTGGAACGCGGTGCCGACCGGCGGCAATGTGATCGCCCGCATTGCGCCGCTTTTGGGCATCGAGCCGCGGTTCAACCTCCCGCCGTCCGACCGCCTTATTCTTGCGGCATCGAAGACAACCCAGTAAGCCATATAAGCTATGCAGGCGCGTCGATTCCCGCGTCTGCCGGACTGCGAGATCATGAAACTTCGCGACCTCTTTGGCGATGACGCGACGATCGACCCGCAGGCGGCGGCGGTCGAGGTCAAAGGCCTCGCGGTCGACAGCCGCGCGGTCAAACCGGGCGATCTGTTCTTCGCACTCGCCGGCCACAAGGCCGACGGCGCCCGCTTCATCGATGCTGCGATTGCCGCGGGCGCGGTTGCGGTAGCGGCGGGTCACGCGCCGCAAGATGACCGCGTGCCGTTTGTCACCACGCAAAACCCGCGCCGCGCGCTTGCGCTTGCGGCGGCAAGATTTTTTCCAGAGCAGCCCGCGACGATCGCGGCGGTGACCGGCACCAGCGGCAAGACCTCCGTCGCTGCCTTTACGCGCCAGATCTGGCTCAGGCTCGGCGATGCTTCGGCGAGCATCGGCACCATCGGGTTGGTGTCACAGAGGCGCACCGTCTATGGCTCGCTGACGACGCCGGATCCGATCGCGCTGCATCGTCAACTCGATGAAATCGCGCGTGACGGCGTCACGCATCTGGCATTCGAGGCTTCATCGCACGGGCTCGACCAGTACCGGCTGGACGGCGTGCGCATCGCCGCCGCCGGTTTCACCAATCTGTCGCGCGATCACATGGATTACCATCCGGACGTCGCGCATTACCTTGCCGCCAAACTACGGCTGTTCCGCGATCTCATCGTTGCCGGTGGCGCTGCTGTGATCTCGGCCGATCATGCGTGTTCGCAACAGGTGATCGATGCCGCGCGGGCGCGAGCTTTGCGGATCGTCACGGTCGGCAGCCAAGGCGACGGCGCAGGCGAGGGCATCCGCGTGGTTGACGCCGTGATCGATGGCTTTGCCCAAAAGCTTGCACTCGAACATCGCGGCCGCAAAATTTCGATCCGGCTGCCGCTGGTTGGCGAATTCCAGATCGAGAATGCGCTGGTGGCTGCCGGCCTTGCGATCTCTACCGGCAGCGACGCCGCCGCGGTATTCGCAAGCCTCGAACATCTTGAAGGCGCCAAGGGCCGTCTGGAACGCGTTGGCGAGCGCAACGGCGCGCCGATCTTCGTCGACTACGCGCACAAGCCCGACGCGCTGGCCAAAGCATTGCAGGCGCTGCGGCCTTATGCCAGACGAAAACTCGTCGTGGTGTTCGGCGCCGGCGGCGACCGCGACGCCGGCAAGCGGCCGTTGATGGGCGCGATCGCGTCGGAAAATGCCGACACTATCATCGTTACCGACGACAATCCGCGCGGCGAAAATCCGGATGCGATCCGCGCCGCGATCTTGAGCGCTGCCAGGGGCGCCAGGGAAATCGGCGACCGCACTGCCGCGATCCGCGCGGCGATCGACGGCCTGGAGCCGGGCGACGCACTTCTGATCGCCGGCAAGGGCCACGAGACCGGACAGATCGTCGGCGACCGCGTTTTGCCGTTCAGCGATCACGACGCGGTTGCTTCAGCGCTTGCGCCGAGGGTCGCATGAACGCGCAGCCGTTGTGGACGTCGCAGGCGATGATCGAGGCCATGCGCGCCTCGCGTCACGGCGCGTTGCCGCAAGTGGTCACAGGCCTGTCGATCGACAGCCGCACCATCGCAGCCGGCGAGGCTTATTTCGCGATCAAGGGCGACGTTCATGACGGCCATGATTTTGTCGCGGCGGCGCTGAGCGCCGGTGCCGCGCTGGCGGTGGTCGAAAAGGCGCAAGCGGGGAAGTTCGCGCCGGACGCGCCGCTACTGGTGGTGGACGATGTGCTGGCCGGCCTGATCGATCTTGCCCGCGCATCGCGGGCGCGATCGAGCGCGCAGGTGATCGCCGTCACCGGTTCGGTCGGCAAGACCTCGACCAAGGAGGCGCTGCGCCGCGTGCTGGGCGGGCAAGGGCTGACCCATGCCTCCGCGGCATCCTTCAACAATCATTGGGGCGTGCCGCTGTCGCTGGCGCGCTGTCCGGCGTCGGTGCGCTTTGCGGTGTTCGAGATCGGCATGAACCACGCCGGCGAAATCGAGCCGCTGGCCAAGATGGTGCGCCCGCACCTCGCCATCATCACGACGGTTGAGCCGGTGCATCTGGAATTCTTCGCCGGCATCGAGGCGATCGCCGACGCCAAAGCGGAAATTTTTGCCGGTGTCGAGCCAGGCGGCGCCGTTGTCCTCAACCGCGACAATTCGCAGTTCGCCAGGCTGCGGCGGAATGCCGAGAAGCTCGGTATCCCGCGCATCGTCTCCTTTGGCGCCGATGCGAAATCCGATGCGCGGCTGCGCGACGTATCGTTGCAGGCCACGTGTTCGGCCGTGCACGCCAACATCCTCGGCCACGACGTCACCTACAAGCTCGGAATGCCCGGCCGCCATATGGCGATGAATTCGCTTGCGGTGCTGGCGGCGGCCTTGCTTGCGGGCGCGGACCTTGCGCTTGCGGCGTTATCGTTGTCGCAGCTCGAGCCCGCGGCGGGCCGTGGCGCGC
>JBATYU010001010.1:0-6518 GCA_049674245.1 Bradyrhizobium sp.
TCCGTACAGCTTGGGTCGCGCACAAATGTGCCCGTAGTAGAAACAAGAAATTTCGCCACCTGAACGCCTCGGATAAAGCCACCATAGTTCCGTCATGGATTTGCTTGAAGCTTCAAACGTCTAGGAGGCGGGAAACATGGGCAGGCCGATTGGCTCCCTGAACAGACAAAAGCCGTTTGCCGACGCGCTGCGCGTGGCACTATTGAGCGGCGGTGGCCGTCGCCTGCGCATCATCTCCGAAAAATTAGCCGAGATGGCAGAGGCAGGCGACCTACAGGCCATCAAAGAGGTCGCAGACAGGTTGGACGGTAAGTGCGCGCAGACGATAGAGCGCGGCGATGTCCCAGTGGAAGCGTTGTCAGACCGTGAACTGTTCGCGATCAGTCGGGGCGGAATGCCCGAACAGGTGGATGCGCCGAGTTATCCGATGATCGCCGGGCCTGAACCGCAATAAGCTGGGGATTGATTTGCTTTCCTCACGCTAGTCGCAATTGGAGCGGTAACCGCTCCATCGTGGAGCGGACGTCCGCTCCATGTTTGGGGACCGCTTTGGGGACCGAGTGGACGCAACAGCGATATATCATAACAATTTCAATTACTTAAATGTCTCCGCTGGCGGAGAGGGAGGGATTCGAACCCCCGATAGGCTTGCACCTATGCCGCATTTCGAGTGCGGTGCGATCGACCACTCTGCCACCTCTCCAAGGCGCCAAATCAGGGTTAGCCCCGCGGTCGGGCCGTGTTCTAGGCGAGGACGGACGGCCAGACAAGGCACGGGTGTAAGAATTCCGCGAAGTCGCGCCGCCGCGGGGATTGCGGGCTCTCTCGCGTGGACCGGCTGAAGCTGAATTGGGAATTGAGAAAGGGTGGGACCGCCGGACGCGAAAAAAACCGGCGGTCCCGTGCCGCTTCATTGAAATTCTGGCCGGGAAGGGCGGCTTCGCCGGTCAGCGTGATGCGACAAGGGCGACGCTAGCAACGCGCGCGCGAGAGCCGCAACGCGATTGTGGTTTTAACCTAACCGATCAAGGTTACGCGCGCGATCTTTAACCGCGTTGCCGCTTCACGCCGCGAGCTTCAGGATCTCCACGACGTCGGAGGGCTCGCGGATCGGTTGCGGATTGGAGCGGGTGAAGATCGAAAGCATCGCATTGTTGCCGATCAGGGAAAACCGGTCTTCGTGAACGCCGACCTCTGACAGCTTGCGCGGCAAACCCAGTTTGGCGATGAGGGCGGCAAAGGCCTCGCTCGCATCCATGTCTGGCGATCGCAGCGCTTCCGCGATCGACTTTTGCGCGCCTTCGGTGGCCGGGCGGTTGTAGCGCAGCACACTCGGCATCATCACCGCGGTGCAGAAATAATGCGGCACGTCGCAGGTGCCGCCGAGCACGTGACCGATGGCGTGGCTGGCGCCCATCGGCACGCGCGCCTGCAACCCGAACGCCGACAGCCAGGAGCCCAGCTGGCAGTTCACGCGCGCCTCCTCGTCATCGGGATTTTCCTTGCTGCGCAGCAGCCCATCTTGGAGATAGCGCAGGCCGGCAAGACACACGCTATCGACCAAGGCATTGCCGCGGATCGAGCAGACCGCCTCGATGCCATGATCCATCGCGCGCGTGCCGGAGCCGAGCCACAGCTTTTCCGGCGTGTACTTCGTGATGGCGGGGTCGAGGATGATCGAGCGCGGCATCATCATCGGGTGGTTGAAGATCTGCTTCAGCTTGCGGCGGGTGTCGGTCACCAGCGTGCCGGAATTATATTCGCCGCCCGACAGCGTGCTTGGGATCGCGATCATGCGGACTTTCGGGTTGCGAAACGCGCCAAAACGCCGCTCCGGCGTGGTCTCGAATCCGTCGAGGCCGTCCTGATCAAAAATCTCGTGCTCCATGCACATCAAGACGATTTTTGCCGCATCCACCACCGAGCCGCCACCGACCGCGGCGACGAGGTCGGCGCCGGCCTGCTTCGCTTCGCCAGCGATCTGCACCACCGCTTCGCGCGTGGTGTGTTGCGGAACGCCGTCGAAGGTCGCGGCCCATCGCTCGCGAAGCGCCTTCCGTATCTTCTCGATTTCGTCGGTCTTGGTGTTCAGCGTCCGGCTTGCGATCAGGAAAACGCGGCGCGCGTTCAGGCGCTCAGCCTCCTCGCCCAGCGCCTCGGCCGCGGGCTTGCCATAGATGACCTGATCCATCGGCGGGAATTGGTAGCTGCCTGCGGTCCGCATGTTTCGCTCCGTTAGTAGACGCGCTTAGCTTGCGCGCTGCTGTGGCAAGTGATCCTGCCGCGATCTTTACGAGGCGGCGGCGCGGATCGGGCGTTCGGTTTCCGAACCATCCAAGAAGCCCATCAGCCGGCCGCGAATGATGCGATCGGCTTCCGCCATGATGCGGTCGATCAATTCCTTGACCGAGGGAATGTCATGGATCAGCCCCGCCACCATGCCGCAGCTCCAGGCGCCGGCCTCCATGTCGCCATCGAGCATCACCTTCGGATAGACGCCGGCGACCTGATCGTGGATGTCCTCGATCTTGAGACTTCTGCCCTTCTCGCGCTCGATCTCGAGCAGGCGCTCCACGCCGGCGTTCTTCAGCACGCGTTCGGTGTTGCGTATTGCGCGCATGATCAGCCGCGTGTCGAGCTCGGAGGCCTTGACCAGCGCCTGCTTCACATTGTCATGGACCGGGGCTTCCCTGGTCGCGATGAAGCGCGTTCCCATGTTGATGCCGGAGGCGCCCATGGCGAGCGACGCCACCAGGCTGCGCGCATCCGCCATGCCGCCGGATGCGACGAAGGGAATCTTCAATTCCTCGGCGGCGCGCGGCAACAGGATCATGTTTGGGATGTCGTCTTCGCCGGGATGACCGCCGCATTCAAATCCGTCGACGCTGACGGCGTCGCAACCGATGGACTCCGCTTTCAGCGAGTGGCGCACCGAGGTGCATTTGTGGATCACCTTGATGCCGGCCGCCTTCAGCGCCGGCATATATGTTTCCGGGCTGCGGCCGGCGGTCTCGACGATCTTGATGCCGCCTTCGACGATGGCGCGGATATATTCGGGATAGGGCGGCGCCGAGAAGGCCGGCAGGAAAGTGAGATTCACGCCGAAAGGCTTGTCGGTCATGTCGTGGCAGCGCGCGATCTCCTTGGCGAGCAGTTCCGGCGTCTTTTGCGTAAGCCCGGTGATGATGCCGAGCCCCCCGGCGTTGGAGACGGCGGAGGCAAGCTCGGCAAACCCGACAAAATGCATTCCGCCCTGAATGATCGGATGCTCGATGCCGAACATTTCGGTGATGGCTGTCTTCACATGTCTCTCCCAGGGTTTTGAGGCCGCGTTCCCGAAGCCTGTGCGCCTACCATTTCTCACCGAAGGGCCTGATTTCGAGCTCGAATGTCCAGGCGCTCTTCGGCTGCTGATACAGTTGCCAGTAGGAAGCCGCAACCGAAGCGGGCGGCATCAAAAGATCAGGATTATCAAGCGCGCCGGGTCCCAGCGCCTCCAGCCGCCGCTGCCGCACCCATTCGGTGTCGACGCCGGCGTCGATGATCAGATGCGCGACATGGATGTTCTTTGGCCCGAGCTCGCGGGCCATCGCCTGCGCCACCGCGCGCAGCCCGAATTTTGCACTGGCAAAGGCGGCATAGCCGCTGCCGCCGCGCAAGGAGGCGGTCGCGCCGGTAAAGAAAATGCTGCCCTTGCCGCGCGCCAGCATCAGCCGCGCCGCCTCGCGGCCGGCGAGGAAGCCGGAATAGCAGGCCATCTCCCAGACTTTTCGGAACACGCGCTCGGTGGTCTCCAGAATCGGGAAATTGACATTGGCGCCGATGTTAAAGATGCACACCTCCAGTGGCGCATGCTTGTCGGCCTCGTTGAGGAAGGAGACGATCTCCTCTTCCTTCCGCGCATCGAGCGAACGGGCGTGGATTTCGCCGCCGGCGGCCTCGATCTCCTTCACCAACGGCTCCAGCTTGCTGCCGTTGCGACGCCCAGCGAAGATCGTAAAACCCTCGGAGGCAAATTTCTTGGCGATCTCGCCGCCGATGAAATCCCCGGCACCAATGACCGCCACGGTCGCGTTTTTCTTCTGCACGGTCGTCTCCATCAGGTGAGCGAGATTTGCAGGTGAGCGAGATTTGCTTCGGATTCGCGGTGACTTTTTCGCCTTATGCTTTTTCGTGGGACGTCGCGCTGCGAAAAGACTCCGCCAGTCTGTGCTTGAGGATCTTTCCGGTCGAGGTCGCCGGCAGCGCATCGAGAACGATGATCTCCGACGGCCGCTTGTAGGACGTCAACTGTGGCGCGATATGCGCCATCAGCTCCTGCGGGCTCGTCTTCGAGCCCCTCAGCAATTGAACAAAGGCGACCACCTCCTCGTTACCCTCCACCGGCCGGCCGACCACGGCGCACTGCACGACGGCGTCATGCGAGCTGATAATAGCCTCGATTTCGGCGGGATAGACGTTGAATCCGGAACGGATGATCATTTCCTTGGTTCGCCCGACGATGAACAGGCAGTCGGCTTCGAACCGCGCGAGGTCGCCGGTGTTGAACCAGCCGTCGGCGTCGATCGCCTTGGTGGTCAGGTCCGGCGCCCGGTAATAGCCGCGCATGACATTAGGCCCGCGGACGTGGAGCTCGCCGACTTCACCGTTCTTGGCCGGCGCGCCGTCGCGGCCGACCACCCTGGTTTCGATGCCGGGCAGCAGGGTGCCGACCGCATGATCGTCCCGCGGGGTATCCATGCGGACACCGGAAATTCCAGGCGCGCATTCGGTGATGCCGTAGCCGTTGAGCAGCGGCAGCCCGAGCTCCTCTTCGACCCGCTTCTTGAGATCGAGATCGAGCGGTGCGCCGGCGACGCCCGAGAGGCGCAATCGCCCGCGATCGAGTTTGGCAATCCCGGCGAGCGCCTTGTACTCCAGCAGACGCTGATAGGTGGCCGGCACGCCATTGAGGATCGTGATGCCCTCCTCCGCCATCGCCTTTGCCAGCGCAGCCGGTTCGTATTTGGGGACCAGCCGGGCGGTGGCACCAGACATCAGCGTCATCAACAGCAAGGAGATCCCGACGATGTGCGAAATCGGCAGCACCACATAGACCTTGTCGTCCTCCGTCAGACGGCGAAGGTCGGCTGTGGTCTTGGCGCTGAACAGCAGATTCTCGTGGGTCAGCATGACGCCCTTCGGCTGACCGGTGGTGCCGGACGTGTAGATCAGGACCGCGACCTGATCGGCCGGGTCACGCTCGACGGGTTCGGGCATCGCGGCATCGTTGAGCGCGCTGACGCCGATTTGCCCGAGCGGACCGAGATTGCCGATCTCGGCCTGATATTGCGCCGCATGATTGGCTGCTTCCCGCGACACGCCGGCGGTGAAGAACATGCGGCGGGTGCCGCTATGACTGCGGATTTGCTCGAGTTCGCGCGGCGAGAGGCGGGGATTGGCGACGATCGCCCAGGCCTTGACACGGCTTGCCGCAAGCAACAGGGCGGCAAGCGCGCGGCAGTTCTCGCTGACGATCATCATGCGATCGCCGGGCCTGACGCCCAGCGCCGCCAGAGCTGCGGCGACCTCGTCGACGCAGTCATGCAATTCTCGATAGGTCCAACCGCCGCCATCATCGACCACGGCGATGCTTTCGGGCGATCGCCGAAGCTGGCGATCCATGACGTCGTGCAGCCACAGCGGAGCGGCATCGGGGACGACATCGCCAACGGCCGCCGGTTTCGACCTTGCCAAACCAACCTCCCAAAAATTGCCGCGCTCCCGGGGGCGTTCTTCCCATCGGTCTATACCGTTCTTTTTTAGAACTAGTCAATCCGTATCAAGCTGACCCTCTCGATCCGTTGATTGCAGTGCCGGGTTCTCGAAGTCTATGTTTCACCAAAATCCAGGAAGTCTGATTATGTTTACACGATTGGCGTTTCGCGTTAGTATTAGTGCTAAATCAGAACTTAATTGGAGAAATGGATGCCGGGCAACCGCGTGGCACTGCTGGTGGGCGCGGGCGATGCGATCGGCGCCGCGGTGGCGCGACGATTTGCCCGAGGAGGGTACAAGGTCTGCGTGGCCCGCCGCGAGGCGGCCAAGTCGCAAGGCTTGCTCGATGAGGCCAAGGCCGCCGGCCAGGATATCCGCGCGTTCAGCGTCGATGCCCGCAACGAGGCGGAGGTGCAAGGCTTGTTTGCCCGGGTCGAAGCGGAGGTCGGACCGCTCGACATCTGTCTGTTCAATGCCGGCTCCAACGTCAACAAGCCGCTATTGGAGACCACCGAAAAGCTGTTCTTCAAGGCCTGGGAGCTCGCCTGCTATGCCGGCTTCCTGGTCGGCCGCGAAGCCGCGCGCCATATGGTGCCGCGCGGACGCGGCAGCATCCTGTTCACCGGCGCGACCGCCAGCATCCGCGGCGGCAGCGGCTTTGCCGCATTCGCCGCGGCAAAGTTCGGCTAGCGCGCGGTGGCGCAATCGATGGCCCGCGAACTGGGGCCGAAGAACATTCACGTCGTGCACCTGTTGATCTA
>JBATYU010001011.1:0-15158 GCA_049674245.1 Bradyrhizobium sp.
GACGCTATCAGCATAGCGGCAGTTGGTGGCGTCACGTTCGCCGCGAGCGCCCCTTCAGCTTGCCCCTGGACCGGTAAACCATCCTTACATATGAACCGATGAGTCCTCGCCCTAACTTTCATTATCGAGCGCGCAGCTCACGGTATAAACCACGCCGCACGGAAGGAAATCGACGCTCGCCTCGCCGCCAAGCTGATCGCGCGCACTGCGCTCAATCAATTGCGATCCGAAACCGCGTTGTACGGGTGCGACGACATGAGGGCCGCCGCTCTCGCGCCAAATCAATCTTAATTTTGGTATTCCTTCCTTGGTGAACTCCCAGTCCAGCGTAACGGTGCCGGTGTCGTTCGACAGCGCGCCATATTTTGCGGCGTTGGTCGCGATCTCGTGCACGATCATCGACAGCACGACCGCAAGCCGCGGCGACAGCGGGACCTTCGGTCCGAACATGCGCAGCCGCTTGGGATTGCTGATGAGATAGGGCTGCATGACGCGGCTGACGACATCCTGCAGCTCGCTGCCCTGCCACTTGTCCTGGCTGAGCAAATTATGCGTCTCCGCCAGCGCCCCCAGGCGGCCCTCGAATTTTTCGCGTTCGGACTTGCTCGCGCTGCGAAAGGTCTGCACGGCGATCGACTGCAGGATGGCCAGCGTATTCTTGACGCGGTGGTTGAGCTCCTGGATCAAAAGGTCGTGCAGCATCTCGCCGCGGGCAATCGCTGCCGCCATCCGCACCGCGAAGGCAAGACCGATCAAAAGCAGTACGCCGCCAATCGTGCTGGTGATGGCGAGGTTGCGCCACAACGGGGCGACCAGCGAGCCTTCCGCGATGCCGGCGGCGACGGTCCAGCCGGTCAGCGAAGAGCGTGCAAAGGTGGTGATCAGCGGCACGCCTTCGAGCGAAACCGTGGGAAGGGTGGCTTCGGGTTCACGAAATATCGCGGCGGAGAGCGATGGCGAGGCCTGCTTGCCCATCGTCGCCTGCGGGTTTGGCACCCGTGCGAAATTGATACCGTCGCCGTCGAAGATCGAAATCGTCCAGTTTTCGCTGGGGCGCTGTTTTTCGACGATGGTCTGGAACAGCGCGATCGGCGGGCTGAAGGAGATGTCGTAGACCACCTCGCCGTCACGAAATACCGGCACCTCGACGGTGACGATCAACTGCTTCTTCACCGCTCCGACAAAGAGATTGGAGTAATGCGGCCGCTTCGTCGAAAACACCTGCTCCACGATGGCGCGATTGTTGCGGGGCGGCAGGCTCGCCGTGTCGGAGGTGACCGAGGAGAACAATTGGCGCCCGTCGCGGTCGGCCACCAAGATGACGCCATCCTTGCCGTATTGGTCGAGAAAACCCAAGGCGATGCGGCGGAAATTCTCGAAGTCGCCGCTGCGCAACGAATTGGTAAGCGCGAGCACCTGGAGGCCTCCGGTCATGCGCTGCATCTCGGCATCGAGCACGAGGCGAATGCTGCGCACCGTCTCCAGCACCCGGCGCGAGGCGTCCTTGCGATCTTGCTCGTAATTGTTGAAGACGATGCCGACCGCGAAAATGATCAGCGGCAGCATCGTTCCCGCGACCAGAAGTGCGAGGCGAACTGGCAGGGAAAGTTTCGGCACGCGGGATTCCGCAAAAGCTCAAGATCGGCGAATGCGCCAACCGGTCGCAACCATAGGAGAAGCGTGCGAAACCCGCCAAGCATTTTGCGCCTGGACGCCGGTCGCACCAAATGGTTGCAGTGCGGTAGAGTGGTTCCCTAGAGGTTGCTGTCGGTGATCGCCGAATAGACCATGGTGCGCAGCTCGCGCCGCAGCGGATAGGCGCTCGACGGCAATACCTGGGTCATGAAGATCGCGATCAGTTCTTCCGCCGGATCGATCCAGAACGACGTCGTCGCCGCCCCGCCCCAGGCATATTCGCCGCGGCTACCCGGGATCAGGGTTTTTGCCGGATCCATGGTGACGGAGAAGCCAAGGCCGAACCCGATGCCGTTATAGGTGGCCTCGGAAAACAGCGACCTCGACATTTCCGGCAGCTCGCGTCCGCCGGGAAGGTGGTTTGACCTCATCAACGCCAGCGTTTTCGGGGCGATCAGCCTGACGCCGCCGAGTTCGCCGCCGTTGATCAGCGCCCGGCAGAAGGTGAGGTAATCGGCCACGGTCGAACACAAGCCGCCGCCGCCGGATATGAGCGCAGGCGGCGAGAGGAACGAACTCGTGGTCGGATCGTCCTGCAGCGTCAGCGTGCCCTTGCGCTCGGTGGCGTGGAACGTCATGCCGCCCTTCGGGTCGGCCGAATAGCAGGCCGCGAAGCGATGGACCTTGTCGGCCGGGACAAAGAAGTCGGTGTCGCTCATCCCGAGCGGATCGAAGATGCGCTCTTTGAGGAACTGCTCGAATGGCTTTCCGCTGATCTTGCCGATGAGGTAACCGATTACGTCGGTGGAAACCGAATAATTCCAGGCCTCGCCCGGCGAAAACTCCAGCGGAATCTTCGATAATTCCTCGATCATCGTCTCCAGTGTGCCCGCCTTGACGACCTCGCCGATCCCCTTTTCGCGGTAGGCGGCATCCACATTGGAGCGCTGCTGGAAGCCGTAGGTCAGCCCCGAGGTGTGCCGCAGCAAATCCACGATCAGCATCGGCCGCGACGGCGGCCGGGTCAGGAAGGCCGGCGCGGTGCCGGCGACGAAAACGCCGAGATTCTTCCATTCCGGGATGTATTTGTGGACCGGCTCGTCGAGTGCGACGCGGCCTTCCTCGAACAGCATCATGAACGCCACCGCGGTGATCGGCTTGGTCATCGAATAGATGCGGTAGATCGTGTCGTCCCGAACCGGCACCTTGCGCTCGAGATCGGCAAAGCCCTGCACCGTGCTGTGCACGATTTTGCCGCGGCGGTAGACCAGAAGCTGCGTCCCCGGGAAACGGCCGGCGTCGATGTAGTGGCTCTTCAGATGCTGTTCGAGGCGGTCCAGGGCCGCCTTGGACATTCCTGCGGATTCGGGAGAAGCGGGGGTCGGGGCTAACATCGCAAACCATCTCCGGACGTGTTCGGGGGCTTTCGCGTTGATAGCCGAAATGGAGGCTCTGTTCCAACTAACTTGCGTGCCTACCCCCGGCGCGATAGCTGGTATAGGCTAAGGGGGATTTCACCGGCTATTTCGAGGACGACAACCATGCCTCAGTTCAGCGACACCGAACTCACCGCCGCCGTTGTCCGCAGCTTTGAGGAGACGCCGGACGGCCGTGTTAAATTCCTGATGGAGGAGCTGGTGAAATCGCTGCACGACTATGTGCGCAAGACCGATCTCACCTTCGACGAGTGGGGCTGCGCCATCGATTTTCTGACCCGGGTCGGCCAGAAATGCACCGATACAAGGCAGGAGTTCATCCTGTTGTCGGACGTGCTGGGAGTTTCGATGCTGGTTGATGCGGTGAACCATCGCGCGCGCGACGGTGCGACCGAGACCACGGTGCTCGGTCCGTTCTATGTCGGCGAACATAAAGAGATGCCACACGGCGCCGATATCTCGGCCAGCCTGCCGGGCGAGCGGATGTTCGTGCAGAGCCGCGTGACCGATCTTGCGGGCAAGCCGCTCGCTGGCGTTCCGGTCGACATTTGGCATGCCGATGGTGACGGCTATTACGATTCACAAAGCCCGACCTATGAGACGGACGGCCCGTCATCGCGGGCGCGCTTCGTTACCGATGCCGATGGCCGGTTGTTCTTTCGCACCATTTTGCCATGCAGCTACCCGATCCCGACCGACGGCCCGGTCGGCGAGATGATCCTGCAGACGCGGCGTCATCCGATGCGCCCCGCCCATGTGCATTTCCTCGTCAACGCAGCCGGTTACGAGCCGCTGATCACCCATGTCTTCATCGGCGGCGACAAATATCTCGATTCCGACGTGGTGTTCGGCGTCAAGGATGATCTCGTCGCCAACGTCGAAAGACGCACCGATCCGACCATGCCGGACGGCAAGAAGGCGTCCGGTCCATGGCATCTGATGACCTACGATTTCCGTCTGAAGCCGGGCGAGGGGGTCGCGCCAAAGCCGTTGGGGACCAAGGTCAGTGAGGACGCCTGAATTCATTTTTTGGGCACTTGCTCATTTCTTGTGCGGCGCACAAGAAATGAGCGAATCGCCATTCAAGAAATAAGCGAATCGCCAATTTTGCATGCGGATTAACCCCTGCAAACGATTTAGGCGATTGCTGCAATATACTGAAAAACATATAGATTTCGCGCTGCGGTAGGTTGGCACGAGCCTTGAATAGCTTGATGCCGACGCCATCGATGCCGTCCTTCGAAACCAACTATCGGAAATTTTGACGTCGCCAACCGGGGCCTCCCCGGAGCGCGTTTCCATGGCGTCAGGCGACCGCGACCAGCCGTGCAGAAAGGAGCTTTTTAATGCGCGATCAGAACCCGGCTCAGAACTCGACTCAGAACTCGGCTTGGATTTCAGACTGGAATCCGGAGGACGAGGCATTCTGGAACGCCAAAGGCAAATTCGTCGCCCGTCGCAATCTGATCTGGTCGATCGTTGCCGAGCATATCGGATTTTCGGTCTGGCTGATCTGGAGCATCGTCGCGACCAAATTGCCGGCGGCCGGCTTCCACTTCTCGACCGACGAGCTGTTTCAGCTGGTGGCGTTGCCCGGGCTGATCGGTTCGCTGATGCGCTTTCCCTACACTTTTGCGGTGACGACGTTCGGCGGCCGCAACTGGACCATCTTCAGCGCGGCGGTGCTGTTCATCCCGACGCTTGCGCTCGCCTATTTCGTGAGCCACCCCGAGACGCCGTTCTGGCTGATGCTGCTGGTGGCCTCTACCGCAGGGCTTGGCGGCGGCAATTTTGCTTCCAGCATGGCCAACATCTCCTTCTTTTACCCTGATCGCATGAAGGGCTGGGCGCTCGGCTTGAACGCCGCCGGCGGCAATATCGGCGTCTCCAGCGTGCAATTGCTGACACCTATCCTGATGGGCGTCGGCCTGATCAATCTCTATCAGGCCTCGCCGGTCGCGGGCGTCTATCTTCAGAACGCGGGATTGATGTGGATGCTGCCGCTCGTGATCGCGCTGTTCGGCGCGATCTTCTTCATGAACAACCTGACGTCGGCAAAATCCTCGTTCAAGGACCAGCTCGCGATCGTCAAGCGCAAGCATACCTGGATCATGTCCTTCATCTATATCGGGACATTCGGCTCCTTCATCGGCTACTCGGCGGCGTTTCCGCTGCTGATCAAGACCCAGTTCCCGGCGGTCACGATTGCGATCGCCTTCCTCGGGCCGCTGGTGGGCTCGCTGTCGCGGCCATTGGGCGGCCTGCTTGCCGACAAGGTCGGCGGCGCGGTCGTGACGTTCTGGAATTTTATTGCGATGGCGGCCGCGACCATCGGAGTGCTGTACTTCGTCGGCGTCAAGGATTTCGCCGGCTTCCTGGTGATGTTCCTGATCCTGTTCGTGACGACCGGGGTCGGCAATGGATCGACCTATCGGATGATCCCCTCGATCTTCCGCGAGGAGAATCTTCGCAAAGCGCGGGGCAAGGGCGAGGCCGCCCGCGCGGCTGCGCTGATGGCTGCGAGCATCGAGAGCGGTGCCGCGCTCGGGTTCATCGGCGCCATCGGTGCCTGCGGCGGCTATTTGATCCCGAGCGGCTTCGGCAAGTCGATCGCCATCACCGGCGGTCCGCAGCTCGCGCTCGTCATCTATCTCGGCTTCTACGCAACCTGCCTGGCGCTCACCTGGTGGTTCTACCTGCGCAAGAGCCCTGCGGAAGCCGGCGTGCCGAGCCTCGCCGAAGCGCGCGTGTGAGGTGATGTAGTTTGTTGTGCCCTCGTCCCGCTTGCGGGGCGAGGGATCAAGAAAGGAGCGAGACATGACACCTGACCAGGTCAAAATCGTTCAAGACAGTTTCGCCAAGGTCGCGCCGATCGCCGATCAGGCTGCCACGATGTTCTATGATCGCCTGTTCGAGGTAGCACCTTCGGTCAAGGCGATGTTTCCGTCCGACCTCACCGGGCAGCGCAAGAAGCTGATCGCGACTTTGGCCGTCGTGGTGAACGGGCTTTCCAATCTCGAATCGGTGCTGCCGGCGGTGAGCGCGCTCGCGATCCGCCACGTCGCCTATGGCGCGAAGGCGGAGCACTACCCCGTGGTCGGCAGTGCCCTGCTTTGGACGCTGGAACAGGGACTGGGCGAGGCCTGGACGGCTGAGGTCGCGGCCGCCTGGACCGCGGCCTACGGCACCTTGTCCGGCTACATGATTTCCGAGGCCTATGGCCGCTCTCAAGCCGCC
Organism: Bradyrhizobium sp.; assembly: GCA_049674245.1. GTDB lineage: Bacteria > Pseudomonadota > Alphaproteobacteria > Rhizobiales > Xanthobacteraceae > Bradyrhizobium. The sequence continues at coordinate 6,309 of JBATYU010001011.1, forward strand.
GAGTGAGGTTGTTTCCGTGAGCGAACCGCTGGTGATCGTCGGCAATGGCATGGCGGCGGCGCGACTAGTCGACGAATTGGCGAAGACGGCGCTCGGCCGCTACGCCATCGCGGTGATCGGCGCCGAGCCGCGTTTGGCTTATAACCGCGTGCTGCTGTCGTCGGTGCTCGCGGGCGAGACCGCCTCGCATGAGATCGAGCTGAAGCCGGCCGACTGGTGGCGCGATCGCGGCGTCACCGTGAAATATAATTGCCGCGCCGCCGAGATCGATGTCGGCCGCCGCGAACTCAAGATCGAAAATGACGAGAGCATTGAGTTCTCGAAACTGGTGCTCGCCACCGGCTCTACGCCATTGCGGCTCAACGTGCCCGGCGCCGATCTTTTGGGCGTCCACACCTTTCGCGACAGCCGCGACGTCGATCTGTTGCTCACGCTCGCCGCCCAAAGGAAGCGCGTCGTCGTGGTCGGCGGCGGCTTGTTGGGACTGGAAGCGGCCTACGGGCTCGCCAAGGCCGGCGCGCAGGTCGACCTGATCCATCTGATGGATCGCCTGATGGAGCGCCAGCTCGATGCGCCGGCAGCGGCCCTCTTGAAATCGCTGGTCGAGCGCAAGGGCATCAAGATTCTCTTGAATGCCAATACCGCGCGTATCCACGGCGAAACCCATGTCGAAGCCGTGGAACTGGTGGACGGACGGCGGATCGAGGCCGAGGCCGTGATTTTCGCCGCCGGGATCCGGCCGAATGTCGCGCTCGCCAAGGAGGCCGGAATATCGGTCAATCGCGGCGTCGTCGTCGATGATCATCTTCAGACCAGCGCTGCGCGCGTGTTCGCGCTCGGCGAGTGCGCCGAGCATCGCGGCATCTGTTACGGGCTGGTCGAACCGGCTTACGAGCAGGCGCGCGTCTTGGCGCGGCATCTCGCCGGTGCCAACGCGGCCTACCACGGCAGCGTCGTTGCGACCAATCTGAAAGTGTCCGGCGTCAGCGTGTTTTCGGCCGGCGACTTTTTGGGTGCGGACGGAACCGAGAGCATCGTGCTCAACGACGCGAGGGGCGGCACTTACAAGAAGCTGGTGATATTGGATGGCCGCCTGACCGGCGCGGTGCTGGTCGGCGACGTCGCCGATGCCCTCTGGTATCTCGAGCTGATCCGCAACCGCGCGCCGATCGCAACAATCCGCGACCGTATGATGTTCGGCCGCGCGCTCGCGCTGCCGTCGAAGGCGGCGTGATGCCATGACCACCTCACTCCCATGACCGCGGTCGATCCCTCGCTTCGCGCGACCCGCACGACCTGTCCCTACTGCGGTGTCGGCTGCGGCGTGCTGGCGACACCCGACAACAATGGCGGCGCGGCGATCTCGGGCGATCCGGAGCATCCGGCCAATTTCGGGCGGCTGTGCTCGAAGGGTGCCGCGCTCGGCGAAACCCTAGGTCTTGAAGCCCGCCTGCTTTATCCGATGATCCGCTGCGGCAACGGCGCGATGGAGCAGGTCGCCTGGAGCGACGCGCTCGACCATGTCGCCCACAGGCTTTCGCATATCATCGCCCGCGACGGCGCGAACGCGGTGGCGTTCTATCTGTCCGGGCAACTGCTGACCGAGGACTATTACGTCGCCAACAAGCTGATGAAGGGATTCATCGGCTCTTCCAATGTCGACACCAATTCGCGCCTGTGCATGGCCTCATCCGTCGCGGGCCACCGCCGCGCCTTCGGCGCCGACACCGTGCCCGGCTGCTATGAGGATCTCGACCAGGCCGACCTTTTGGTGCTGGTCGGCTCCAACGCGGCGTGGTGCCATCCGGTATTGTACCAGCGCATGCTCTCCAACAAGCAGAAGCGCGGCGCGCGCATCGTCGTGATCGATCCGCGCCGCACCGATACCGCGGGAGAGGCCGATCTGTTCCTGGGCTTGCGGCCGGGCACCGACAGCGCGTTGTTCTCTGGATTGCTGGTGCATCTCGCAGATAGCGGCGCGCTCGATTCCGATTATATCGAGGCGCACACTTCCGGCTTCGACGAAACGCAGGCGCGCGCACGGAGCATGGCCGGCAGCGCGGCCGCGACCGCGCTCGCGACCGGGCTTGCGGAAGCCGATGTGGCGGCGTTCTTCCGGATGTTCCGTGACACGCCACGCGTCGTCACGCTCTATTCGCAGGGCGTCAACCAGTCGGCGCAAGGCACCGACAAGGTCAACGCCATCCTCAACTGCCATCTCGCCACCGCGCGGATCGGCAAGGTCGGCGCCTCGCCGTTCTCGCTGACCGGCCAACCCAACGCCATGGGTGGCCGCGAGGTCGGCGGGCTCGCCAATCAACTCGCCGCGCATATGGGGTTCACGCCGCCGGACATCGACCGCGTGCGCCGGTTCTGGAACGCGCCGCGCATCGCGACCCATGAAGGGCTGAAAGCGATTCAGATGTTCGAGGCGATTACCCGCGGCGAGATCAAGGCCTTGTGGGTGATGGGTACCAATCCGGCGGTGTCGTTGCCGCAGGCGGACGCCGCGCGCGAGGCGATGAAGAAGCTCGAACTGTTCGTGGTCTCCGAGAACGTGCGTTGCAACGACACGGTCGACGCCGGTCCGCATGTGCTGCTGCCGGCGCTGGCCTGGGGCGAGAAATCGGGAACGGTGACCAATTCGGAGCGGCGGATTTCACGGCAGCGCACATTTCTGCCGGCGCCGGGAGAAGCCAGGCCCGATTGGTGGATCGTCAGCGAGGTCGGAAAGCGGCTCGGCTTCGGCTCAGCGTTCAACTTCAATTCCGTGGCCGACATTTTTCGCGAGCACGCGGCATTGTCGGCGTTCGAGAATGACGGGGTGCGGGATTTCGATATCGGCGCGTTGCAGCCGTTATCGGACGAGGCGTTCGATGCGATGGCCCCGGTGTTGTGGCCGCTGCGGCTCGGCGATACCGAGCCGCAGCCGCGATTCTTCGCTCATGGCGGGTTTTATGGCGGCGACCGCAAGGCGCGCTTTGCCGCTCCCGACGTGCCGGCGTTGCGAACCGAGACCCATGCCGGCCGGCCGCTACGGCTGAACACCGGCCGCATCCGGGATCAATGGCACACCATGACCCGCAGCGGCATGAGCCCGCGCTTGGGCTCGCATTTGCCGGAGCCGTTCGTCGAGATCCATCCCGATGACGCGATCAAATTCGGCGTCACCGACGACAGCTTTGCACGTGTGGTCACCGATTACGGCGAATGCATTCTAAAGGTCGCCGTCGATGCGCGGCAGCAGCGCGGCATGCTGTTTGCGCCGATCCATTGGAGTGAAGCAACGGCGTCGAACGCGCGCGTCGGTGCGCTGATTTCGCCGCATACCGATCCGTTCTCCGGCCAGCCCGAGAGCAAGGCGACGCCGGCATCGATTGCGCCGTACGAATATGTGTTTCGCGGCTTTGCGCTGTCGCGAACGCCGTTGCAATTGCCGCAACAGCTGTGGTGGGCGCGCGCTGCCGTGTCAGGCGGCCACGCCTATTTGTTCGCCGACAATGCCGATCTGGCGCGATGGCCGTCATGGCTAAAATCATTCGCCGGCGAGGATTTGGCCGAATACCGCGATTTCGGCGGCGGCGTTTACCGCGCGGCGTCGTTCACCAAGGGCCGCATCGAAACCTGCCTGTTCGTCGGTCCCGCGCATGATGCCGGCGACTGGGATGTGGTGAAGTCTCTGTTCGCGGCCGATGCGCTCAGCGATGACGAGCGGCGGATGTTGCTGTCGGGCCAAGCGGCCGACGGCCTGGCGAGTTGCGGCCCCATCGTCTGTGCCTGCTTCGGCGTCGGGCGCACCACGATTCTCGAGGCGATCGCGGCGGGGGCGGCCAGCGCCGCCGAGATCGGCACGCGCCTGAAGGCCGGCACCAATTGCGGGTCCTGCATTCCGGAATTGAAGCAGCTGATCGCGCAGAGCGATGCCGCTGCGGCGCCGCAACCCTTGGCGGCTGCTAACTGACTGTCATTCCGGGGCGCCAACGGGTCCGCGCAAAGCGCGGCCCGATGACAGGCTCCGCGAACCCGGAATCTCGAGATTCCCCGATGTGCAATTTCACATCTGAGGGCTGGTCCGGGGCCTGTCATCGGGCGCGCATTCGCGCGACCCGTTGGGACCATCCCGGAATGACGGAGTGTATGATGAGCCAATCGACGGCGCAATCTCAGTCATCTATGGTGCGCCTGTTCCGCCATCACCGGTGAATCAAAAAAATGATGTATCTGGAAACGCCGCCGCTTCTGAAACCGTCATTGCGAGGAGCGTAGCGACGAAGCAATCCAGCGCCTGAGCGCAAAACTCTGGATTGCTTCGCTTTCGCTCGCAATGACGGCAATACAAAAGGCGCTGGAGATTATCTTGAGAAATGAAGCATTCGGCCATGGCGGCCCAAAAGTGTCCGCGATCGGGCAGGGCACCTGGTATATCGATCGGGGGAATCGCAAGCTTGCGGTCACTAGCCTACGCCGCGGCATCGATCTCGGCATGACCCATATCGACACCGCCGAGATGTATGGCGACGCCGAACTCGTCATTGCGGAAGCGATCGAAGGACGACGCGACGATGTTTTCCTGGTCTCGAAGATATTGCCGGGCAACGCCTCGCGGCGCGGCACCATCACAGCTTGCGAGCGCTCGCTGAAGCGGCTGAAGACCGACCGGCTCGATTGCTACCTGCTGCATTGGCGCGGATCCCATCCGCTTGAGGACACGGTCGCGGCGTTCGACGAATTGAAGCGCGCCGGAAAAATCCGCTCCTGGGGCGTCAGCAATTTCGACACCGATGATCTCGACGAGATGCTTGAGGTCGCGGGCGAGGGCAGCATCGCCTGCAATCAGGTGCTCTATCATCTGCGCCAGCGCGCGATCGAGCACGCGGTGATCCCATGGTGCGCGCAGCATGGCGTCGCGGTGGTCGCCTATTCGCCGTTCGGGCACGATGATTTTCCGTCGCCGCGCAGCGAGGCGGGCAAAGTGCTGCAAAAGATCGCCGAGGCGCACAAGGCGACGCCGCGCCAGATCGCGCTCGGTTTCCTGACCCGTGAGACGACGGTGTTCGCGATTCCCAAGGCATCGAGCGCCGAACACGCCACTGAGAACGCCGCGGCCGGCGATCTCGTGCTCGGCAAGGAGGAGATCGCCGCACTCGACAAGGCATTTCCGCGCGGGGCGAAATCGCAGGGCTTGCCGATGCTCTAATCCCTCATGGTGAGGAGGCGCATCAGCGCCGTCTCGAACCATGACGCCCGTGGCCCATCCTTCGAGACGCGCGCAAGAGCGCGCTCCTCAGGATGAAGTAAGTTGCAACGCCGCCGCGCTTGTCCGCGCATATCGGCATCCTGTTTTCGGGACTTGTCGAAGCAGCGCATTTGCCGTCTTCTAAAACCTCACCCGATTCGATTCACGGCCCGAGTTTTATCGTGACCCCGCCTTCCGCCGCAGCCGTCAGGCTCGACAGCGCCTCATCGTCTTTGCCTGAAAAGAAATCCGCCGCCGAGCGCGCGCCGGCGCGCGCCGATCGGCCGTTCAAGGGCATCGCGCTGATTCTGGCGTCGACGGTATTTCTCGGCGCTTCCGACGTCACCGCGAAATATCTGTCGGCGACATTGCCCTCGATCGAGATCGCCTGGATCAGGTTTTTGGTGTTCGCGCTGATCATGGCTCCCGCGATGCTGCCCGGCACGCGGCTCTATGCGCTGCAAACCCAAAACCTCGGTTTGCAACTGATGCGCGGCGCGGCGTTGCTCGGCTCATCGCTGTTTTTCATTTCGGGCTTGAGGTTTCTCCCGATTGCGGAAGCATCCGCAACCGGCTTCGTCTCGCCGCTGTTCGTCACCGCACTGTCGATTGTCTTCCTCGGCGAAAGAGTCGGCATCAGGCGCTGGATCGCAACGGCCGTGGGCCTGATCGGCGTCCTGATCATCCTGCGGCCGGGGAGCGGCGCATTTCATCCGGCGGCGTTCTTTCCGCTCATCTCCGCGCTCACCTGGGCCTGCACGCTGATCATGACGCGCATGCTGAGCGGCAAGGAGCGTGCCCTTACCACCATGACCTATTCGTCGATCGCCGGCGTTTGCATCCTCTCCGCGCTGATCCCGTTGGTGTGGGTCGCGCCGAGCTGGCACGACATCCTGTTCGGGATCTTGATCGGCGTGGCATCGACCGCAGGACAGTGGATCGTCGTGCTCGCCTTCCGCTATGCGGATGCTTCGGTGCTGGCGCCGTTCTCGTATACCCAGCTGGTGTGGGTCAGCCTGCTCGGCTTCCTGATCTTCGGCGAAGTGCCCGATATCTGGACTGTCGCAGGCGCGGCGTTCATCGTCGCCAGCGGTCTTTACACCGCCCACCGCGAGCGCATCCGGCGCTCGCAGCTTCTGGCGCTCGACGGCGAGCTGTCGCCGAACGCGTAAGGTTTGCCGGCGACTGTTCCCGGGCCGCGGCGGCAGGGCGGCAGGGTAGCAGACGGCAAGCGAGCGATGTCCGGATATGCGGTGGTTGCCGGGATGTTCCTGCAATAGGGTTCAAGACAAAATTCCTGATGGGCTGCGATACTGCCTTCAGTTCGACAAGGAACGTCAAGGCTTTCCGTTGATCCGGGAAATGCAAGATAAACGTGCCGGAAGCAACACGGTGCGTCGTCGTCGACCAGTCGTTACCGCCCGGCCGAGCCGCCAATGCGGCTGCGGTCATCGCGCTTGCACTTGGCAAAAGCCACCCTCATCTCGCAGGCGCCGATCTGACCGATACGTCCGGCCATGCAGACGGGAAACATCGAGATGAGAGTTCACCTCGTCTACGCCCATCCCGAGCCGAAATCCTTTTGCGCCGCCATGAAGGACACCACCGTTGCTTGCCTTGCCGAGGCGCGCCACCAGGTAACGGTGTCCGACCTTTACGCCGAGCGCTTCAACCCGGTCGCGTCATCTGCGGACTTCGCGATGCGGCGTGACGCTTCCTATCTCTCCTATGCGCTCGAGCAGAGATACGCTGTTGAACAGGATGCCATCGCGCCGGACGTCGCGCGCGAGGTCGAGCGCGCGCTCGCCGCCGACATCTTGATTCTGGTTTTTCCCGTGTTCTGGTTCTCACTGCCGGCAATCCTGAAAGGCTGGATCGATCGCGTCTTCTTGTCCGGTCTGTTCTATGGCGGGCGGCGCTTCTACGGCCGAGGTCCGATGGCGGGGAGGCGCGCCATCATGATCGCCTCGATGGGCGCGCGGTCGCATATGTTTGGAACGGGGGCGATCCATGGCGAGATCGAGCCGATGTTTCGGCACCTTAGCCGCGGAACGTTGGGGTATGTCGGCTACACGGTCGTGGAGCCGTTCTGGGCCTTCCATGTCCCCTACATCACCGACGAGGCGAGAAACCTCGAACTCGTTCGGTTGCGCGAGCACCTCGCTCGGCTCAATTCGCTTGCTTCTCCTTGCATCCCCGATCTCGATGACTATGATCGGGAATGTCGGCCGATTTTTGCGACGCCCAGGTACGAAAGACGATTGTGAGACGCCTCGGCACAGTGCAGACAAAAATCTGGCGCGCCGATGAACTCGGCTCTGCCGAGCTTCTGCGCGGCAGCTTTGCCAATTACAGCTATGACATCCATACCCACGACAAGGCCTGCTTCGCCCTGATCACGAAAGGCGCCATCCGCATCAAGATGCGCGGGGCGGAATTCGTTGTGCGGGCCGGCGATCTCTATGCGATCGATGCGGAAGAACCTAACGCGGGATGGCCGGTCGACGATCACGGCTGGAGCTTGCGTACGCTTTATGTCGAAGTGAGCCGGCTGCGGGCGATCCTCGGCGACGGCGACGAAGGCTCAGGCCAGACGCCGGCGCTTGCCGGTCCGATCATTCGCGACCCGGGCCTTAACCTGCTTTTCCGCGGGGTTCACCGCTGTTCGGAATCGGCCGGACCGCGGCTGAAGCGGGAAGAGGCATATTGCAAGTTCGTCTCGCGGCTGTTCGAGCGGCATATGCGCTCCAGGACGTCGGTACCGGAATCCGGTCGCGAGCAGCGTGCGATCCGGCTGGCGCGGGATTTTCTAGATCATCATCTCGACCAGCATATTCATCTTGCCGACATCGCGTGTGCGGCCGGACTTCCACCGTTCCGTCTGTTCCGCGCCTTCCAGCAAGCAACCGGCATGACGCCGCACGGCTACCAGCGGCAGGCTCGTGTCCGCTTCGCCGCGGGCATGATCAGGCTCGGTCATTCGCTGAGCGATGCGGCGGCAGCCTCCGGCTTTGCCGATCAGGCGCATCTCACCCGCAGTTTTCGCAAGACGATGGGTATTACGCCCGGGGCGTATCGAAGCGCCTATTTGCCGGTGCTTGCTTCCTGACGCGCCTCGTTCGTTTTCTGCTTGCCGCGCAGCCGGCGAGATTGCGGCGCTGAACATTTCAACAGGCCGACCTCTCAAGCCACTTTCTGTGGCATTTGTATCAATTTCTGAATTTCGGAATTTCACTTGACGGCGGGGCCAAATCAGCGCTATAGCGATTGGGTCCCGTCCCACACAGAGGGGCGGCTCGCGATCGTCACGAAACGCGGGGCGGGATGCGGTGGACGCGGGGGTGTCGCGAGGCGAGCGACGCACATGCGTACGGCGAAGTCGTGTGGTCCTGATCCCCCGACGCTGGGATCAAGTTGGCGGGTCGATCCGCCGGCGACGGTGGCTAACAAGCCCGGACACAGGGGAGAGCACGTTATAGGCGTTAAAACCATTGCGCAGGGAAAGTCGGATTGTTCCGGTGAACCTGTGGTGATTAACTCGTGTGCTTTTTACTTTTGCACGCGAGGCTACGGGTGCATCGAGCACCCGGCTTTCCCTGCGCCCTCTGTTTGGG
>JBATYU010001012.1:0-3227 GCA_049674245.1 Bradyrhizobium sp.
GCATGTTGAGACGGCGGATGAAGTGGGTCGGCACCCCGATGTCGTTGAGGTGCTGAAACAGGTACTCCGAAATCCGGTTGTTGAGGACGCCCTTGCCCTCGATCACCTGGTGTTTCTTGGCATTGAAGGCGGTCGCATCGTCCTTGAAGTGCTGGATCAGGGTTCCCGGCTCCGGACCTTCGTAAAGGACCTTGGCCTTGCCTTCATAGATACGGCGCCGACGGCTCATTGGGATGTACCGGGTTTTGTTGAAATCCATGAATTTGGTGCGCTCCGAATGACAAGGACCTAGACCCACGACGGAGCTGCCGTGAAGGCCTGGAACCCCAAGGGAAACAGAACAAGAACCCGGCCTGAAGGCAACCTATCTGATTGGCCTATCCAGCACAATCGATCCGCTCCCTTTGACCTGAGTTTTACCGTCCTCCCTGCGGCGCCGCGGCCGTTGTTTCAGCCATTTTCCATGGATATCTAGGTGTCGGGGCGGGCCGCCGCAACGCGCGCGCCTCCCTCGAGCTTCCGCATGGAATCGAGCCTTATCGGAGTTTTGGGCCATGACCACCTTCGACAAGCGTGAGGAAGCCTTCGAGAAGAGATTCGCGCTCGACGAAGAGCAGAAATTCAAGGCCATCGCCCGCCGCAACAGGTTGCTTGGATTATGGGTGGCGAACCGGCTGGGAATCACGGGCGAGGCGGCCAGCGCCTATGCCAAGGAAGTGATCGCCGCGGAGTTCGACGGAACCGGCGATGGCGGCGTGGCCCGCAAGATCTCAAGCGATATCGCCGCCAAGGGCGTCACGCTTGGCGAAGTGGAACTTCGCGCCAAGATGAACGAGCTGATGGCGGAGGCGGTCGCTCAGGTGAAGGCGGGGACCTAAGGGATCCCTCAAACTCTATCGTGCGCGTGGGCGGTCAGCCTTGCTTCTTCGTCGTGTCGCTGGTTTCGACCCGCCTGCGCCATGGCCTCCTGATTTTGTCGTGTTGTAATCGGCGCGGATAATTTCCAGCAAGCGGCGCGAAGCCGCACTCAGAAAGCCGTCGTGCCGGGTCACGGAGACGATATCTTGGCTCGCCGAGAGGTCGCCGACCCGAATCGTCGAGATCGCTGAGGATCGACGTTCCTCGGCGACATTGCTCTCCGACAGTAATGCGATACCAAGGCCAGCTTCGACCAGCCGTTTCTGGGCGGTCAGGCTGTCGACCGGCGTCCACTCGACGTCACCCAATCCATGGGTCTGGAACAGCGCGAAGACGTGCGATGCCGTGATCTCGCGACGACCGGGTATTTCGGGGAAGGCGATCCAGCGTTCCCCACGCAGATCGGCAAGTCTTGCGACACGGCGACTGGCGCGCGGGTGATCGGGCGCGCAAACGACCTGAAGCCGTTCGGTGGCAAGCAATTCGTAATCGAGATCGTTCGAACGGTCCCGGTCATAGCGCAAGCCGATCGTCGCTTCGCCGCGCCGGACCAGGTCGCTGACCTCGACACTGGTCGCGGTGCGCAAGCTAAGATCGACATCCGGATGCGCGCCGGCGAAACGTTTCAGGATCTTCGACAGCCGGCCGCCCGCAAGCGTGCCAACCACTGCGAGCGATACGGGCCCGGAATGCCGTAGCTTCAGCGCCCGTACCGCGTTCTCCGCATCCTGAGCGGCGGCCACTGCCCGTTCCGCGTAAGGGACCATCACCCGTCCGGCGTCGCTCAGCCTGGCGCGGCCCGCAACTCGCTCAAATAGCGGGACGCCAAGCTCCTGCTCCAGGAGCGCGATTCGTCGCGATATCGCCGGCTGCGAGCGATGCAGGGCCTTCGCGGCGTTCGAAATTCCGCCGCGACGGTGAACGATTAGAAATGTATTGAGCGCGTCACTATCCATCTCACTGCCATGCAAAAAGCTGATGATGTTGGAAGAAATAACAGATTTGTCTGATAGCCGGAATGGCTCTATGGGTCGATGCGGAAACCGGCAGCCGGTTCTGAGAAAGGGTCGAGATGCGCACCCAGGCGGAAAAAGCGGAACTTTTTCGCGCACTGCATCAGAGGCCCGGCGCCTTCCTCATCCCTAACCCCTGGGACGCCGGAACGGCCAAGCTGCTGGCAGCGATGGGGTTCGAAGCGCTGGCGACCACCAGCCTTGGCCTCGCCAATACGCTCGGCAGCGCGACCGTAAGCCGGGACGCCATTCTTGAGAATTGCCGGGCGATCGCTCAGGCGACCGATCTGCCTGTCAATGCCGATCTGGAAAACTGCGGCGCCGACGAACCGAAGGCCGCCGCCGAAGCGATCCGCCTTGCCGCCGAGGCGGGCGCTGTCGGCGGGTCGATCGAAGATTCGACCGGTGACCTCCGCCGACCGATCTACGATTTCGCGCTCGCGGTTGAGCGGGTGCATGCGGCTGTCGAGGTCGCGCGATCGCTGCCGATCCCTTTCACGCTGACCGCGCGTGCGGAGAATTTTCTGTACGGCCGCACCGATCTCGACGAAACCATCCGTCGGCTGCAGGCGTTCGAAGCCGCAGGCGCGGACGTGCTGTATGCACCTGGCATTCGCGATCTCGCGACGATCAAGACGGTCGTGTCGGCACTGCGCAAGCCGTTCAATCTGGTGATGGGCTTTGCCGATCCGACACTGACTCTCGATCAATTATCCACCGCTGGCGTCAAGCGCATCAGCGTCGGCGGCGCGATGTCGCGCGTTGCGCTGGCGGCGTTTCTTCGGTGCGCCCGCGAGATGAAGGACAAGGGGTCCTTCACCTACGTCCGCGAAATGGCTCCGATCAAGGATCTTTGGGAAGCGTTTGCCGCTGGCAGCGCGAATAGGGAGTAGCGAATGGCGAATAGCGAGATTTCCATTCGCCACTCACGATTCGCTATTCGCATCTCAGCCTTCCTTGAAGCCATATTCCGGAACGTTGCCGCTACTGCCGTAATATTTGTACGGCAGGAATTTGCCGGACATCGTGATCTTGACGCGGTCGCCTTTCGGATTGGGCAACCGCTCCATCACCATGTCGAAATCGATCGCCGACATGATGCCGTCGCCGAATTCTTCCTCGATCAGTGCCTTCCAGGCGGGCCCATTGACCATCACCAATTCGTAAAAGCGATAAATCAGCGGATCGGTCGGCGGCATCGGCATGCCGCGCATCGGGGTCTCGTTGAGCATCGCCGTCTCGGACTTCGAGAGCCCGAACAGCTCCGCGGCATTCGCCGCCTGCGGTTTTGTCAGT
>JBATYU010001013.1:0-2682 GCA_049674245.1 Bradyrhizobium sp.
CGGCTGGAGCGTTTGCCGGGTGGGACTTGCACCCACTGGAAAGCGCCGCCTTTGTCACGGCGCACACCCACTCCGGTCATTCGATGAGCCTGCCGTTTTCGCATAGCCTGAGGCCCCGGATCACGTCATGATATGCTCGCAGCCGGTCAATTTCGGCCGCGCCGCGCTCCACCTGTTGCACCACCACTGGAGGGCTGAGCATGACAAGGGGAAGAGCGCCTCATACTGGCGACCGGACGCTACATTGGCGAAGGCTTCGACGATGCACGGCTCGATACGCTGTTCCTGACAATGCCTATCTCTTGGAAGGGGACACTGGCCCAATATGTGGGACGGCTCCACCGACTGTATGCCGGGAAAGCGGACGTTGTCGTCGTCGACTATGTGGATGCGGCAGTACCAGTCCTGGCGCGGATGGCTGCAAAGCGGCGGGCCGGATACCGCACGCTTGGCTACACGATCGAATAACGGATCCATTACGATCGATCGGGATACGCCGACCAGTCTACTCCACCGCCCGTTATTCGAATGGAGCCCGGAATCGAGACTAAATCTGCCTGATAGGCCAATTCGCCGTTTGCGAAATTGATGTTCAGTGCGGGGGCAAGTCCAACATTATCCGCCCAGCGCCGACACATGCTCCAGGTCCTGCCCGCGCTGCTTTGCGCGCCGTTCGTAGCTGGCCTGGTTCTTGGTCGCGACCAGGGTGTGAGGGCTGCCGCGCCTTTCGGTTGTTAGGTCAAGGTCACACGTCGCGCTCCGAACACTTTGCTCGACATGGGTCCTCCGATCCTGGACAGCCTTCAGGCGCCATTGCTGTTGATCCGGCGTAACCAGAAACGCGGCCAGTGCACGGCAATCGCTACATGTGCATTTGAGCGGGTTGGTCCTGGTCCAGTCCCGTGGCGCCTCCAGCGGCAGGGCGATGCGCCTGCGCAGATGGTCGAGAGCCGCCTCTCGGAGCCGCCCGGCCGCCAGCCAAGCCTTGCTATCCACCAGCTTGGCAATCGCGAGAGCAGCGGGGACCAGCACGTCGTCCGGCTTGTATGTCTTCGGCCAGGCCAGCAGGTACTCGAGCGCGCGCCCCGCGAGCCCAGCATCGATCCGGCTTGTCGCCGTCAGGAGATCGACGACGAAGCCCGGCTTCACCGGCATCGGCCGAGTCCAGGTGTCGACCTGCTTCCGCTCGGTCGGATCGCCCGGCAAGGCCTCTATCACGGCTACGCAGATCTGCTCTAGATCGCCTGTCGCACCCGTCGGCGCGGCGACGCAGCGCAACAGCAGATTGCCGCAGGCGCTGAGATGAACTGGAGCGTTACGCCTGACAATCCGGACCAGCAGTTCCGTTGCACGCGAGGTCGGAAGAAGCACGACGGCGCGCACGATCGCCCCGTTGTCGGACGCGGCGTAATGGCCTTCCGCGGAAACTTCGGCGAAAAACGCATCAATGCATTCCACGTTCGCCAGCCGGATCTGCAAATCGAGCATGCGGCCGGCTTCGTCGTCGTCATCCTCCCGCCAGGGCGAGCGGGGCCAGGAGCGCAGCATGTGCTGTGAAAGCTCATCGGCCTCATGCCACAATGGTGACTGGACGGGCGCGTTGCTCGTCTCCCAGCGAACCGTCAGATCTTCGAGATAGGGCAGCGTCGTGCGGAGGCCGGCCTGATTCAGCACCGCGAGCTTCCGCGCCGTCGGCCACAACACGAACCCGGCACGCCGATAGCTGCGCTCGAAGGACGCGCCTTCATTGCCCGTTGCCTCATGAAAATGCTGCTCGTCCGGCATCAGATCCTCAAAGGCGTCGGGCGGGCACAGCTCGTCCTCGGTAAATGGAAAATCGCCGAGCCCGGCCTCACCGCCATCCGGACGCCGCCACTCGGACAGGATCAGCGCCCGGTCAAGGACCTCGGCAACCTCGAATTCTTCGTCCTCCTCGTCGCGACTCCAACGGCCCCGGCCGTAATAGCCGGTATGTTCGGCGCTACCACTCTCCTCGATCGACACGAGAGCGAGGTGGAGATCGCAATCCGCCTCTGCGGCTGCCTTGACCAGCACGGACGCCACGCCCGCATCTGCACCCTTGAGTGCACCGAACGATAGCTCCGCCGGCGTATAGACATGCTCCAACGGCAGGATCAGCTTATCAGGCTCGTCCTCCGCGCTCGCCCAGCTCCGCAGCAACTCCACCACGCGCCCGTGCTCTGCGCGATAATCGGGCGCCTTCAGCGGGTGCCTCTTGCCGGCGAAACGCAAATTATAGACGAGGGTCAGGCGACATCCCGTCTTCACAGGTCGCACTTCATGCACGCAATCGGCATAAAAGGCCGCGAAGCCGATTTCCGACGGTTCCTCCGGACGCGGGTCGAGCACCACCTCCCGGCCGACATGCTTGATGACCAATTCGCCGCCGCTATGGGTCGAGGGCAGCACGAGCACCATCGTCGCGAACATGCCGGGGGCCTTCTCGGTATCGCGGTGATCGACGAAGAAGCTGCCGGTATCGTAAACAAGAAGCTTATAGAACTCGGCCGCAACCGGCTCGTTCACACCGAGCCCGAGGGCTATGTCGGCGACGAGGCCGGCCAAGGTCTTATCCCAGTGACGCCCTCCGATCCGAACCTTGGCGGAATCGACCTGCCAAGTTCTTCGGACTTCGCGATCGACCACCGTCTCCTCGCCACG
>JBATYU010001014.1:0-7446 GCA_049674245.1 Bradyrhizobium sp.
CAGCTTGCGCACGCATTGCCAGACCTCCGGCTGGTCGCTGACCGCACAGGACGTCTACAACAACGTGATGCGCACCACGATCGAGGCGATGGCGGCGACGCAAGGCCATACCCAGTCGCTGCACACCAATGCGCTCGACGAGGCGCTGGCGCTACCGACCGACTTCTCCGCCCGCATCGCGCGCAACACCCAATTGTTCCTGCAGCAGGAGAGCGGCACCAACCGGATCATCGATCCCTGGGGCGGCTCCTATTATGTCGAGCGGCTCACGCGTGATCTCGCCGCCAAAGCCTGGGGCCATATCCAGGAGGTCGAAGAGCTCGGCGGCATGGCGAAGGCGATCGAGGCCGGCGTACCAAAACTGCGGATCGAGGAAGCTTCCGCCAAGACGCAAGCCCGGATCGACGCCGGCAAGCAGGCGGTGATCGGCGTCAACAAATACAAACCGGTCGACGAAGCGCCGATCGAGATCCTTAAAGTGGAAAATTCTACCGTGCGGCGCTTGCAGATCGACAAGCTCAAGCGGCTCAGATCCGAGCGCAGCCAGAACGACGTCGACGAGGCCTTAGCGGCGCTGACGCGCAGTGCCGGCGACGGCAACGGCAACCTGCTGGCGCTCGCCATTGATGCCGCGCGCGCCAAAGCCACCGTCGGCGAGATTTCGGATGCCATGGAAAAGGTGTTCGGACGGCATCGCGCCGAAATTAAATCCATCACCGGCGTCTACAAGCGGGAGGCATCGGGCATGTCCAACCGGGTCGAAAAGCTGCAGGCGCTGATCGACGCCTTCGAGGAGGCGGAAGGGCGGCGGCCGCGGATTCTCGTCGCAAAAATCGGCCAGGACGGCCACGACCGCGGCCAGAAGGTGATCGCATCGGCCTTTGCCGATGTCGGCTTCGACGTCGATATCGGGCCCCTATTTGCGACCGCCGAGGAAGCGGCGCGGCAGGCGGTCGAGAACGATGTGCATGTTCTGGGCGTGTCGTCGCTCGCGGCAGCCCATCTCACGGCAGTGCCGGAGCTGAAGGCCGCGCTGAAGAAGCAGGGCCGCGACGACATCATGATCATCGTCGGCGGCGTGGTGCCGCCGCAGGACTACGATGCGCTGCATAAGGCCGGCGCCGAGGCGATTTTTCCACCGGGCACCGTGATCGCGGACGCCGCCGAAGAGCTGATCCACAAGCTCAACGCGCGGCTGGGGCATAGCGAGGCGGCGGAATAGCTCCCTGCTGGCCAATTTTTCTTTGAGGCTTTCGCTTGCGCGCCGGCTCCCGTTTGGGCGCTTGAATCACCTCCAAACCGATGCCTTCAACCGGCAAACCGGACAACCGGCATTTCCGAGATTACCCGTAACCGGACCTGCTTCGGACATGCCAAAATCGGCGCGAATGACCCATGAGCGACTTTCGACGCAGGACGAGGTTGATTTTTCGCAATGCCCTTTCGGCCGCTCTGGATTAGGCTTTTACCATGGGCGGTGCATTGAACACGAAAACAGATGCTTTCGGGGCGCTTTATGCGTCGAACCAAGGACGTATACGTGGCTTGTTGAGCCGAATGGTCGGGCCGCAGGAGGCGGAGGATTTGACCCAAGTCACATTCGCGAAGGCCGCGCAGGCGCTGCCGGCTTTTCGGGGCAAAGCCGAGGTTTCAACTTGGCTTTATCGCTTAGCCGTCAATGTCGCCCTCGATTGGCTACGAAGCCGACTGGCGCACGAGGCCAAGCTAACAGGCCCACTGCCCGAACCTTCGACGGAAGAAAATGCCGGCGCACTGACGAGCGCGGCGACCATCGACCCTTCGCTGTCGCCCGAGCAGGAACTCGCTCACAAAGATATGCATGCGTGCATCCGGGGCGAAATCGCCAAGCTGCCTGATCCCTATCGAGAAGTTCTCATGCTCAGTTTTCTTGGCGAACTGAATGATGATGAAATCGCCAATGCCCTCGGAATAACGGTGGGCAACGCCAAGGTGCGGCTGCACCGTGCCAAGCAGGACTTCAAAAAGGTCGTCGAAGCGCGTTGCGACTTCTACCGAAACGAACTGTCCTGCAAGCCCGCCTCATCTGAGTGCTGTGCTCAACAGCCGGCTCCCGCGGACGGCCAGATGCCTCTGTAACTTTTGACGACTAGTCTCCGTCTAATCCGATAGTAGCGCGAGATCGGCAGAACGCATCTCTCGCTAAGGGCTGCAGACATGGAGACTGCAAATGTGGCGGAGAATCTCGATTTATCTCATCCTGCTCGGTAACGCGATAAGCCTACCGGTGCGGGCATTTGCTCAAACACAGCAGCCGTCGGCGCCGCCTTCGGATTACTGGTCTGGTCCCGGGTTCATGTGGGGCGGGGGCTGGTCTTCCTTCTGGTGGATTTGCCCACTGATGATGGTGGTCATGATGTTGGCGATGATGTTCGCATACCGATTCATGTGTTCTCGGCGCCGCGACCAAGAAAGACGCGACGGCTGAGCCAAAATGCATTGGGAGATGTTTATGGATAAAAAATCAGCCGTTACGACCGCCTATATCTGCCCGATGCATTCCGATGTTCGGCGAAGCCCATCCGGCAAATGCCCTCGCTGCGGTATGGCGCTGGTGCCGGAAAACACGCGCTTTGCCTTGCTGCGGCACATGTTCGGAAGCCCTTTGCACATCGTTATTATGGCTGCGGTGATGGTGGCAATCATGGGGGTAGTAATGATGATGCGCTGATCACACGCTTTGTTGCAAAAATAAAGCGGCAAGGATTACCGGAGCACGATCATGAAAAAAATAATCAACACGCCGTACCTCATGCTCGCGCTCGCGCTCGTGGGGATATGCGTCGCCTTCTATGATGCCTACCAGCTCTATAACGGCCAGGCGCTCTGGTGTCCGCCGCCCATCAATGGATGCAACGAGGTTGCGAACAGTCCGTATGCGAGCATTTTCAGCCTGCCGGTGGGGTATTACGGCGTCGTCTACTACTTGTATATGTTCGGCTTAGCGGCGCTGCTCGCGTTCGATCCGTTCTCACGCGGACTGCGCTTCGCGGCGGTTGCCTACTCCACCTTGGGCACGTGCTTCTCGATCTATTTCATGTACTTGCAGATCGCCTTCATCCACGCATTCTGCATTTACTGTCTCGTCTCTGCGGTTACGACCCTTCTTCTGTTCATCGCGGCACTCTCCCATTTTAGAGCGACGCGCGCGCCGACAAAGTGATCGAATAGCGATGCTGTTTGCAGCGGTGCTTTGGTCGCTAATGGCACGAAGCTGCGGAACCGAGATGTCCGCTCTACAGTCGCTGTCGGGGATAAACCGAACATGACGCGGACAGCCCGATTTGGTCAGGAATGACCCGAAGCTGAGGAGATGCCTGCGGCAGACCGCACGGCTGTGGAGACTCACCTCAGTGGGCCCTGAATGCTCCCCGGTGCTCTTCTGAGAACACGTGCGCATAGAGGTTAGCTATCCATTGCTTGCCCTCCTGCGTGACCTGCAAATACCGGAGTGCATCGCCGATATAGGGATGGACCGCCTGCCAGAAGAAAGCGGGGTACGCTGCTCTTAAATCATCCGGGGTCTGATATCCGAGCTTCTCGCTCGCGCCGGTTTCATGGAATTCCGCAAACAACGCGGACGTCTTGCGCAGATAATCAATGTCGGCCAATTGGCCGATCAAGTCGGCGGCACGAAGCAGGCCCGGATAATCTGCCGTGCTGGTATGCTGCTCGTCCTCCGGTACCGGAAACCGCGTGTGCTCGATGTTTGCCTCAATTTCTCGGGTATCGATGTGGGTCAAACTCTTGCCGAAGCGCTCGCGGACAAAAAGCTTGGATCGCGTGACGTGATAGGGCGTTAACGATGCATCTGTAGCTCCCGCGGATATCGGCACGAGATCACCGTCTTCGTTACAGATATAATGTCCATTACGGTCGCCCCGACATACCCCCCGGACATAGCCGATGTCGTGGCATAACAGGGAAATCATAAAATGGAGCCAATCGCGTGGGGTAACGCCGCCCTCGCTGGTGTGTTTCCCAAGTAAAATCTCCTGGCCGACGGACGTCACCATGATGGTGTGGTTCATGTCGTGGTAGGCCGCGTCACTATTGGCAATATTCTCTAACGCGAGGCGCCCAACAAAACCAATGATGTCCGGATAGGCGGGCTCAAGGATTCCATAGATCTGGCCGTACCTATTTTTGAGCTCCCCGACAAACGCTTGGATGACAATTTGAGTAGGATTGAACATGATTGCCTCCAATCCTCGGATGCTATTTCCGGTTTGGGCATGAGTAGCGGCTGGCCGAGAGGCTAACTCGATGTGAGAGGAACATAATCGTATTCACCGATACCTTGTAGAACAAAAAACGTGAGCGATTTGGTGCCACCGTTGGTCACTAGATGAGGTCGCGCTGCCCCAACTACATGGATTTCGCCGGGCTTCAGATTCACTTCTTCTTTCGGGTCCTGCAAGAACAGCCTCATGTGGCCTTCCAAAACGTAAAAAGTATCGGTGATATTGGTGTGGCTGTGCCACGGCACCTTCTGCGTCGGCGAGAGCTGCAACTCCATAATGCGAAAGCCGGGGCGCGCGGCATGCTGAACGCGACGCTCCACTTCGTAAAGATGACTGGCGTCCCGAATTGACTGCCCTTGGCTCATATCGACCTCCCTCGATACCTGCGGAGGCCGCCAGTAAATCCCACGCTGCGACGCATCGCAATGTGAATGGTGTTCTTGCGCTGTTGGCAGGTTTGCGACATGCCAACTGTATCGAGCGATGTCCGCTTTCAAGGGTAACCCGGAAGACATTTGCTCAGACAGAGTTCTTCCGACTTTGACCCGGGGCGGAAATCAGTCTTTGCATTTGGGATGGGTTGTCGCGGCTCGGGTAGCCGTCTGCTCTCCAGTCAACACCATCGCCGTCTTTCCCGGGATCATACTCTATGGGCGTGCTGCGATCGTTGGCGCTGGACGCTATATTCTGGTACAGCCCGGAAAGGCGGAGGCAGCTTTCGCTGTTATTGACGAATACCAGGGGCTTGGAATCGGTGCGGGCTGCTCGATGATCTGGCTTTGGTGGTTCCCGCCGGCCCGTTGGCTGGCCGAACCCACGCTGCCTGGCTGCTCGGCGACAGAGACTGCTCTCCAGCTGAAATGACTACCCGATACGCCGACGAAATTGAGCTAGTGGATTCTTTATTCGATGTCAGAGGTTTCGAGTATTCCCTTCAAGCCCGTGCTGGATCCGGTGGAGCGGATCTCGGAGACCTTGTTCGGCCTGATCATGGCTCTCACCTTCACCTGCACCCTCGGCGTCGCAACGGCAGACAGCATTAAAGTTCACACCATGCTGTTTGCCGCGCTTGGCTGCAACCTGGCTTGGGGCATCATTGACGCCGGCGTTTATCTGTTGGCTCGTCTCAACCATCAGGCACGAAAGCATCTGACACTGCGCGCAATGCGCGAAGCGCCGGATCTTGAAACAGCGCAAGGGATAATCGCCGACGCGCTACCACCGCTGGTGGCCTCGGTTTTGCCTCCAGAGCAATTGGAATTGATGCGGCAAAAATTGCATCAGTTACCTGAGCCGTCGGCGCGTCCAAGGCTGGCGAAGCGCGACTGGATCGGAGCGCTGGGTCTTTGCTTGCTGAGCTTTCTTTCCACATTTCCGATTGTCATCCCGTTCATTTTCATGACCGACGCCAGATTGGCGCTGCGCGTCTCGAACGCCGTCGCCATCGTGATGCTGTTCTTCTGTGGCTATGCGTTCGGATATCGCAGCGGGCTTCGACCCTGGGCGACGGGTCTTTCAATGGTCGCCCTCGGTGGCGCGCTTGTCGGCGTCGCAATAGCTCTTGGAGGATAAGAACAATTGCGGCGGCGCAGAGCAATCAAGGTCAGCAGACCGATTGTATTTCGCTGTTGCGCCAAGGATGAGGAACGTCCGCCATATGATCCGGAACAGACGTCGGGTGCGCGAGGGCTCGGAACGATTGCCACTCGTCAGATTGTCTAAAATGGCTGCTATAGTTTATTGACGGTTCGGACACTTTCTCAATGGGTCTAATACGACGGCTCAAGTTCATGATGCTCTTGGGCGGCGCAGCTACAGCTTGGTCGCCCGCAGCGCGAACGAAATAGTGTACCTACTCGTAGACGGCAGGTGGGACTTGCGATTAGATGTCTTGGCAAAGGTTGGGCGCGCAAGTGTAGTCTCGATGGCTGCGCTCCTTGGTCTGTGGCTCGCGCCGATGACTTTTGGATCGGCGCGCGCGGAAACCCCTGAGGGTAGCTCGGGTGGCGTGATCGGCCTTGGCAGCCGCGGCTGGTCCGCTGCCGAACCGAACCGCGCAACGCCGGCGAATGAGCTCGAATTCAGCGCTCGGGCGGGGCTTGCATCCGACTACATTTATCGTGGGACGACGCTGTCCGATCACGAGCCCGCAGCCGGGGCTGCGTTCGAAGCAAGGTTTGGTCAGCTGTATACCGGCGCCACAGTGGCCAGCGTCAAGCTGCCTACCCAACCAGCCGCTGAGTTCACTATGGCCGGCGGTTTCCGTCCCAAGATCGCAAATATCGATTTCGATGTCGGCGTGACCTATTTCGCTTATCCCGGGGAAAAGCTTCCTGGCGAGACCGGTGGCATCAATTATTGGGAGGCGGTCATCCGCGGCGATACAAAAATCGGCGAGTCGATCCGTGTTGCCAGCGGGTATGCCTATTCTCCGAATGTCTCGAACACCGGCGCCTGGAGCCAATACGTGGCGGCAGGGGTTGGCTTCGACGTGCCAAGTCGTCTGCTCCCGCAGGACCTCAGCGTATCGTTTACAACCGCTGCCGGCTATTCCTGGTTCGGTAATCAGGCTTCTGAGCTCGGCGGCTTCCCGTTACCTGCCTATCTCAATTGGCAGGCAGGCGTGACCTTCACCCACAAGGTCTTCAACCTCGATCTGCGCTACTACGGCACCAATCTGTCGAAGGAGAGCTGCTTCGTCTTTACCGGAGATCCCAACGCGCGGCCGGGTGGCCGCGTTGATCCCATTACCAACCCGGCTGGCTTGATCTCAAATTGGTGCGGTGCAACGATTGTTGCCAAGGCCTGGTTCGCATTCAATTAGCCCGCCCTTGGGGCTATCTGAGGACTGCAAAGGCCACTGGCATTGAACTCCCGCCGTGGCGCTCGCAGACAAGGTGATCGAATAACGTTCACTTCCGAAATTGGCACCTTTGAGACATAGCAACCGGCTCTGAAGATGTCTGCTTATCGGGGAAGACCGGAAGTGGCCAGCGCACGGTCAAAGTGACGCGATTGACCGTGCGCCCCGAGGGCGCGAACTATCAGTGAGGGAGGGTCTCACCCGGATAATTGTCGATTGGTCCGGAAGCTGGCAGGCGGCTCGGTCGGGTAACTGGCTGGGTCGGAGCCCTGCGACAAAGGCGGCCTTGGGCTGCTGAGC
>JBATYU010001015.1:0-7097 GCA_049674245.1 Bradyrhizobium sp.
CATTCTGGTCGCCTATGTCGGGATGGTCTACGGACCGATCGGCGCGTTCCTCGCTGAATTTTTCCCGAGCAAGATCCGCTACACGTCGGTATCCATGCCGTATATGATTGGCAACGGCTGGGGTGGCGGGTTGGTGCCATTCATCACCACCGCGGCTTACACGGCGACGGGCAGTCTCGCCTATGCGTTGATCTACCCAATCGCGGTTCCGGCGGTGTGCCTCGTGCTTTCGCTGTTCCTGATGCCCGAGACTCGCAAAATGAGCATCTGGGATGATGCAGATGCAAAGGCGTTCTCAAAAAGCTGAGAATCTAAGGCATGTGCGGGGCCCGTTCGGCCCCGCACTTTTTTGTCACCGATCAGAACCAATGTTCGCTTCGGGTCCAAAATGCGAAATGCGGTCGGCATGTCTCGAACGTGCCGATTTTGTTGCAGAAGTCGGCTGCTGCTGATTAGCCCTTTGTGCCGTTGGAACGCGGTGATGACGCTGATCGTTGGCCGATCTTCCTGAAAGACACCAAGGGCCTCGACATCACCACCGGTTCCGGCGTGAGTATTCAGGAGGCCTAACCATTGGTCTTAGGCCTTCGCAAGATAAACCGGCCGCGGGAAACGCTTCCCGCGGCCGGTTTTGCTTTATCCAACTTGTCCGATGAACTGCAGCACGACTTCGCGCCGATGCGCGCGGCGGCGGTGCTCGACCAGGTAGATCGCCTGCCACGTGCCAAGCGCGAGTTGGCCATTCAAGACCGGGATGTGCAGCGAAGTCGCGGTCAGCATCGTCTTGACATGCGCCGGCATGTCGTCGGGACCCTCGGTGTCGTGGCTCCACCCGGCATCTTGCGGCGCGAGCCTGGCGAGCGCCGTCGTCAGATCCGACAGCACCGACGGGTCGGCGTTTTCCTGAATCGTGAGCGAGGCCGAGGTATGACGGATGAACAGGGTCACCGCCCCCTCTTTCGCGCGTGCATCGTCGACGAACTTTGCGACTTCGGCGGTGAGATCGACAAAGCCACGTCCGGAGGTTTGGACCGCGAGAAGCGAGGAGACGATCGTATTTGTGCTGATCGTCGATGGCGCCGAGCGGGATATCGATCTGGGTAAAGTCATGCGGCCTCGAAGACGGTCCTCATCCTGAGGAGGCGCGAAGCGCCGTCTCGAAGGATGAATAAGGGCACTGGCTCATGGTTCGAGACGCGCCAACGGGTCCGCGCGAAGCGCGGCCCGATGATAAACTCCGACGCGCTCCTCACCATGAGGAGTCTTTCTCAAATCTTGCCGGAGACATCCTTCTGCATCCGGTTGGCCATTTCCACCAGCCGGCGCCAGGCCCGCTCCAGAAACGACATCACGCGATCCATCTCCTGGTCGCTCGGCAGCGGAATCTCGATCTTGCGCTCGCTATCGGCGGCCTTGGGTTCTGCGGCTTTGGGCTCGGTCTTCTTCAACGAGTCCGATTTCGGCAGCGCTTCACCGGTCTTGCCGCCGACGGCGGGTTCGCGCGCGGCGAGCTCCGCTTTCAGCTTCTCGTTGTCGGCCTGCAGCCGGCCGATCTCCGCATCGAGCGCGGCGCGCTCGTCGGGAACCGCGTAGCAGGCCCAGCCGGTGCCGGAATTGTTGCAGGTCGATACCGTGCCGGTGCGGGTATCGAGCCTGATCACGGCATCGGCAACCGGGGAGAGCGTATAGCGGCCGTTCTCACTGTCCGGCATCGATTCGGCGATCGCGCTACTTCCGGCAATGCAAGCTGCGACCGCAGCGGCCGCGACTGTTTTGGGGAATTTCGAAGGCGACGTGCGCATGGTGGTGCTCCGCCTCAAGAATGCCTGATCCTACACCCGCGAACGGTAGGGCGCACGGCCGGACTTCAACGCGTCTGCGAGCAATTCGATCCGGTCCTGCCCCCAAAACACCTCGCCATCGAGCACATAGGCGGGCGAGCCGAACACGTCGGCCGCGAGCGCGTCCTGGCGGTTCTGCTCGTAAGCCGCGCCGATCTCTTCCGATCCCGAACGCTCGACCAGTTGCTTGCCGGGAAGCCCCGAATTATCGGCGATTTTGGCGACCGTCGCGGCATCGGCCAGACTAAGCTGGTCTTCCCAGATCGCAGGATACGCTCGCCGCAGAAACGGATCGGGATCGTGGCCGGCCTCGATCGCCGCAATCACGACGCCATCGGCAAGCCGTGCGTTAAACGGCCAGTTCGCCGGCTGCAGGTGGAACTGCAATCCGCGCTTGTCGCGCCAGCGCTGCAACTCGACCATCCGATAGCGTTGCCGGACCGGGTGGCGTTTCAAAAGCGGCAGACCGCCGGTTTCCGAAAACAAGTCGACCAGCACCACCGGCTTGTGGTTCACCTTGAGACCGTGGCTCGCCACGAGGTCCCGGAAAATCTTGTGCCCGATATAGGCCCAGGGAGATTGAAGCGAGAAATAATAGTCAACCTGACGCGGCATGCAGGCTCCCCTGGAACGGCTTTTCGCTTGCGGACTATCCCAACAGACCCGCCGGTTGGATGCAAGTCGGTCCGCTGGAGGCGATCGGCTGATTTGGCTGAACTACTTCGCCAAGCCGGCGCACAGCATCGCTGTAATGAAGAGCGCGAGCAACCAATGGGCTCGACGACCGGCACCCCGCAATCGGTCACGCCGTTCCAATGCGAATTGGGATCGCCGCGGAAATTGAAGCGAAGGCCGACCACTGGCTGGAAATCGTTTTTCATCAGCCGCGCCTCGATCAGCGGACCTTGCGTCAGCGCGCGGGCGGCCGGAATCGCTTCCCAAGCTCGGCCTTAATCCACGCATGGCTTTGAGCTTTTGCAGTGCAGGATCGGTTGCCTGCCGCCCCGACCGGCATCGATAAGTCCCGATAAATCAAATAGCTAGGCGATTAACACGCAATCTTGACTTGGCTAGAGGCGATCAGTATGGTCCGCGCGGCTTTCAAGGGCGAAGGGCGCTTTTCCATTCACCCGCTTGGTTTCGGGTCTGCGCAGCATGGCGGAAGGCAAGCACGAAAGCGGAAATGGAAGTCGCGATAAATCGCCCGACGAAGCTGCGCTTTCCGCAAGGCTCGGAAGTCTCGATCAGCGGTTGTCCGAAATTCGCGACGGCCGGAAAATCAGGACCGACCAACCCGCAAATGGAAGCGGAGACGGAGCGGCCAGAGCATCGGCAATGGCGCGCGGTTTCCGCCTTTCTTCCGAGTTGATCGCCGGCGTTGTTGTCGGGGCGGCGATTGGCTGGGGCTTCGACCGTTTGTTGTCGACATCGCCGTTCGGTCTCATCGTGTTCTTTCTGCTCGGCTTCGTGGCCGGGGTGATCAACGTGATGCGATCGGCAGGCGTGGCTCCGGACCGGACCGGCCGCTGAGCGACACGGAGGCCGGACGAATTGAAATCTAGAACGCCGGCGTGGCCGGCGGATGAAGAGACACCGCGCGGATGATCGATCCGATCCATCAGTTCACTATCGACAAGATCTTCACGATCGGCCACATCGGCAATCAGGAGATCGCCTTCACCAACTCTTCCGCCTACATGTTCGCTTCGGTGGCGCTGGTCTCGCTGCTGATGATCGGCGGCGTGGCGGGGCGGCAACTGGTGCCGGGGCGCATCCAGTCGATGGCCGAATTGAGCTACGAGTTCGTCGCCAATACCGTGCGATCGACCGCCGGCAATGAAGGCATGAAGTTCTTCCCGCTGGTGTTCTCGCTGTTCATGTTCATCGGCGTTTCGAACATGATCGGGATCATTCCCTACACCTTCACGGTTTCAAGCCACATCATCGTCACGGTGGCGCTGGCGTTGCTGGTGTTCCTCACCGTGCTGGTCTACGGCTTCTACAAGAACGGCCTGAAATTCTTCAAATTGTTCGTGCCGCAAGGCGTTCCGATCGTGATCCTGCCGCTGGTGGTTGCGATCGAGGTGATCTCGTTCCTGTCGCGCCCGGTCTCGCACAGCGTTCGTCTGTTCGCCAACATGCTGGCCGGTCACATCACGCTGAAAGTGTTCGCAAGCTTCGTCACCATGCTCGGCGCATTCGGCGTCGTCGGCTGGCTCGGCGCGGTATTGCCGCTGGCGCTGACGGTGGCGCTGACCGCGCTCGAGCTTTTGGTCGCTTTCCTGCAGGCCTACGTCTTCACCATCCTCACCTGCATCTACATCAACGATGCTATCCATCCGGGCCACTGATCGGCCCCTCTCACCAAGCCTCTAACAGGAGTTCGTTTCATGGATCCGATTGCAGCGAAGTACATTGGCGCTGGTATTGCTTGCATTGGCATGGGTGGCGCGGGCGCCGGCGTGGGCATCATCTTCGGCAACTATCTTGCCGCCGCGGTGCGCAACCCGTCCGCTGCGCAAGGCCAGTTCGGCAACCTGATCTTCGGCTTCGCCGTGACCGAAGCGCTCGGCATCTTCTCGCTGCTGATCGCACTCTTGCTGCTGTTCGCGCTCTAAGAACGGGTCCGCCGTATAGGAGTAGCCCATGGCTGAAAGTCATGGCGACAAGGGCACGACGTCCCATACCGAGGCAGATGGCGGCCACAAGGCGCCGTTTCCGCCGTTCCAGAAGGACACCTTTGCGTCGCAACTGGTGTCGCTGGCGATCGCGTTCGTCGCGCTCTATTTGATCGTCTCGCGGATCGCGCTGCCGCGCGTCGGCAGCGTGCTCGACGCGCGTCAGGGCAAGATCGATGGCGACCTTGCGGAAGCTGAGAAGCTGAAGGACGCCTCCGACGCCGCGCTGAAGGCGTACGAAGGCGAGCTCGCCGCGGCGCGCGCGCGCGCGCAGGCGATCGGTGCCGAGACCCGCGAAAAGCTGAGCGCGGCATCCGAGGCAGAACGCAAGACGCTGGAACAGCGGCTGTCGATCAAGCTCGCGGAAGCCGAGAAGGCGATTGCGGCGACCCGCACCGCCGCGATGCGCAATGTCCGGGGCATCGCCGCGGACGCGGCGGCCGCGATCGTGCAGCGGCTCACCGGGATCGCGCCCGACGGCAAGTCGGTGGGTGCTGCCGTCGACGCATGCTTGAAGGGGTAGCCTGATGTTCGCCGAACCGGAAGTCTGGGTCGCCGTCGCCTTTTTCATCCTGATGGGCGTTTTCGCCTATCTCGGTGTCCATCGCACGGTGCTGACGACGCTCGATCATCGCCGCGATCGCATCAAGGCCGAGCTCGACGATGCGCGCCGCATCAAGGAAGAGGCGGCCAAGGTGCTCGAACAATACAAGGCCCGTCGCGCCAGCGCCGAGCGCGAGGCCGAGGAGATCATCGCCGGCGCCAAGGCCGAAGCCGAGCGCATCGCGTCCGAAGCCAAGACCAAGATGGAAGATTTTGTCGCGCGGCGCACCAAGACCGCCGAGAACAAGATCGCGCAGGCGGAAACCCAGGCGCTGGCCGATGTCCGCGCCGCGGCCGCCGACGCCGCGATCGCGGCTGCCTCCACCATCCTGTCGCAATCGGTGAAAGGCGAGGTCGCCGACGACCTGCTTGCCAAGGGCATTCAGGACGTGCGCGCAAAGCTGAACTGACGGCAATTCAGCCGCCGCCCCCGCGCCATAGCGCCCTACTTCTTCTTTTTTACCGCCTTCGGCTTCGGTTCGGGCGCCAGCGCCTGCGGATCGAAGCCGATATAGAAGATGTAGGAATCCCCCAGCCCGCCCGGCGGTATCGGATACACCAGATCGTCGGCCACCAGCGTAAACGCCACGTTGCCGTCCTCCGACATCGCCACCGTAGTCCGGTAAGGCTTTGTGGCGATCACCTTCTCCGACACACCGCCCTGCACCACCGCGACGCGCAGCGGAATCTCGACCGACGCCGGCGCCCCGGCCGGGCCGGCAATGACGCGGCCCTGAATGCCGATGCGGGCGGTGATTTCGCCGCCCGCCTTGGTGCAATCGCGCGCGGTCTTGGTGATGGTCGCCTGAAAGCGCACATCATTGCCGGTCGCAGCCTTGCCCGAAGCTCCCACCGCGTAGGTCGACGCCCCGGCGCGGATGGACACGGGAGGACAGCTCTCCTCGATCTGGCCCTCGGACGGATCGGCCGGTGCCGCGCTCTGCGCGGGCTCGTCCGGCTTGCCGCCGAACAGGCTCTTGAAGCGATCGGTCAGGGATTGCGACGATGCCGGCGTCACCAACGCTATGCAGCCCACCGCGAACATGGCTGCGGCCACGCCCGCGATTTTCATGGCTCGTTTGTCACCCATGCGACGTCCCTTGAATTCCCACGTCGACCGTCACTCCCCCAGCGGCGTTATAACAGCGCGATGACGGCGAACCCAAGGCGCCGGCCGTCATCTCCTTGGCGATCGCTTTGGACCGTCCGTTGGGCCGCCTTAGCCGCGAAAATCCTCATGCAGCAGCCCGAACAGCAGGTGGTCCTGCCAGACGCCGTTGATACACAGATAACGCCGCGCCAGGCCCTCGCGGGCAAAGCCGCATTTCTCCAGCACCCGGATCGACGATGCATTGGAGGGGATGCAGGCGGCCTCGATACGGTGAAGATTGAGCTCGCCGAACAGCGACGGCAGCAGCACCCGCAGCGCCCCCGTCATGTAGCCGCGATGCGCATGGGGCTGGCCGACCCAATAGCCGATGGTACCCGCCTGGACGATGCCGCGCCGGACATTGGCAAGCGTGATGCCGCCGATCATCGCGCCGTCGGACTCGCGGAAGATGACGAAGGGATAGGAGCGGTCGGCCGCGATATCCTCGGCGTAGCGGCGCAGCCGCCGCCGGAACCCGGAGCGGGTGAGATCGTCGGATGGCCAGATCGGCTCCCATGGCGTCAGGTATTGGCGGCTATGTTCGCGCAGATGCGCCCATTGCAGAAAATCCGACATCTGCGGCGCCCGCAGCAACAGGCCATTGCCGCGCGGCGCCAGCGTGGCAGGTCCGCTCGATGGCAAACGAAACAGCGCCATATGTGATGCTCCCCGTACCTGATCATGATCCGATCCGATTGAATCGGATCATAATCCCGTCTCTTTAGTTTGGGCATGATCTTGTCGGAAAACCGGTTCCCATCCCGCGGTCCAAGTGCGGGGCAGGCTTTTTTTCGGATCATGCCCTAGTGCAGCCGCGCCTTGGCC
>JBATYU010001016.1:0-3356 GCA_049674245.1 Bradyrhizobium sp.
TGTCGTTGCTGCCGGCGTCGAGCGCGGCCGCGACCAACGCGCGCGCGGTATCCTCGGACGAGACGCGTTCGCGCAGGATGTCGGCGATCGCCTCCGCCGGCAGGAAAGCATGCACGCCGTCGCTGCAAAGCAGGAAGCGATCGTGTTGCGCCACCACCTGGCTGGTGTAGTCGAGCCGCACCTCGGTCTCGACCCCCAGCGCGCGGACAAGGGTGCTCGACCGGCCGGTGCCGTCCTGCCGTATATGATCCTCGGTCAACAACGTCAGGCGGTCGCGGCTGAACCGGTAAGCGCGGGTGTCGCCGACATGCAGCACATGCGCGATGCGGCCGCGCAGCACCAGCGCCGTGAAGGTAGACCCCATTCCCATCAACTCGGGATCGCGCTGGCCCTGCGAATGGATCCAGCCATTAAGCGAATTGAGGACGATGGCGGCTGCCCGCCGCACTTCCATCGTCTCGGGCAGATCGCAAAACCCGTCGAGGAAACCGCGCACCGCG
Source organism: Bradyrhizobium sp. (assembly GCA_049674245.1). Lineage (GTDB taxonomy): Bacteria > Pseudomonadota > Alphaproteobacteria > Rhizobiales > Xanthobacteraceae > Bradyrhizobium. The sequence continues at coordinate 501 of JBATYU010001016.1, forward strand.
ATCTCGGCCGCCTCGCGGCCGCCCTTGGTGCTGCCTATGCCATCTGCAATCGCCGCCACCACGTCGCGGCGCGGCACGGGCAGCTCCGGGCCGAAGACGGCGCCGCCGAAATCCTCATTGCGCTTGCGCGGTCCGGTCTCGGAGACGAAACCGACACTTATCTTGATGCCGGCAACCCGCTCAGTCATCGCCGCCGCTCCAATTTCCCGCGCGTGCATGACCCCGATCGTCATGCGGTGGCGGCGCAGCCGGATTTCGAGATCGTGGCCTTAATTCTGTAGCCTGCAGCGATGAAACAGGGAATAGCCGCCGGTGCTGGACGCGACGATGACCGTGAGTTTCTCCGATTTGCGGTCAAGCGTGTAGTTGCCGCCGTCGGTGGCGTCGTGCCACGAGATCTCCGCCTCGCTGATGCGGGCCGGGTTGGAATCCACGGTGCCCTTGTCGTAGTTGACCCTGATCTGCCAGCTCGTGCCGCTGGAGACGTTGGTGCAGGTGATTGCCGCTTCGCCGCGCTGCACTTCGGCAGCCGTGGCGGCAGCCGCCATGCCGACCGCCAATGCACCAATTCCGACCGTCAGCCGCCTCACAATCATGGATCTCCCCCTCGCGTGCTGCTTGCCTATTTTATATTCAAGTGCCGACTTTTTAATCACTGCGTCCTGGACGACACACATCGCTTTTATAGAAAACTCATACCAGTCAAAGCGGAGATTTGCTTGACGCGGGTTGGTACAGTCCTTGCGTTTTTGTTCACGCGGGTTCGAGCGGGCGCTGCACGGACCAGCTTGGTTCAAACGTATTGGGGAACGCTCATGGCACTCGTACCTTCACCACAATGGCTGGATACCGGAAATAATGCGTGGCAGCTCGCGGCTGCGACGTTCGTCGGCCTGCAAAGTATTCCCGGGCTGACAGTTCTTTATGGCGGCATCGTCAAGAAGAAATGGGCGATCAATTCCGCCTTCATGTCGATGTACGCCTTCGCCTCTGTCTTGGTCGTCTGGGTCCTGTTCGACTACAACATGGCGTTCGGGGAGCAATGGTTCCCATTCCTCGGCAAGCCGGGACTAGCGACAGCGGCCTCATTCACGACCGGTCAAGCAACCATTCCGGCAGCCGCAGCGGGCATGCCGCCGCTCACCTTTCCGATGGCGACCCTGATTTTCTTCCAGTTCGTGTTCGCGGCCATCACCGTCATCATTCTCGCCGGTTCCGTGCTTGGTCGCATGAACTTCACGGCATGGATGATCTTCTGCCCGGTGTGGATGACCCTGGTCTATACGGTCGGGGCATTTAGCATCTGGGGCGGCGGCTGGCTCGCGGCCATGGGCGTGGCGGACTTCTCGGGCGGCTATGTCATCCATCTTGCCGCTGGCACATCCGGCTTCGTCGCCGCATGGGTCGTCGGCCCGAGGCTCCAGGCCGATCGTGACCATTTCCCGCCCAATAGTCTGTTGATGACGCTGGTCGGTGCCGGAATCCTGTGGCTGGGCTGGAACGGCTTTAACGGCGGCGACCCCTACTTCGCCAACGCCGATGCCGGCGCGGCGGTGCTCAACACCAACACTTGCACCGCGGTGGCGCTCTTGGTCTGGACGCTCATGGACAAGATGGCCTACGGCAAGCCGTCGGTGCTCGGCGCCGTCAACGGCATGATCGCAGGCCTCGTCGCCATCACTCCCGCCGCCGGTTATGTCGACGGCTTGGGCGCGATCGCAATTGGCGTTGTCGCCGGCATCATCCCATGGCTCGCCATGAACAAGCTGCAAAAGATGAACTTCATGAAGAAGGTCGACGATACGCTGAGCGTGTTGTCGACCCACGGCGTCGCCGGTCTAACCGGCGGCTTGCTGACCGGGATCTTCGCCAATCCGGACATGCTGATGTATATCGGCACCGACAAGGAGGCGCCCGGCGTCAACATCACCGGCCTGCTCTACGGCAATGCCGGGCAGCTCCTGCTTCAGGCAGAGGGAGCGGCGTTCATCATCGTCTACAACGTGATCGCGACCTACATCATCCTCAAGGTGATCTCGTTCATCGTACCGCTGCGCATGGATGAGGCGACGCTGAAGGTGGGTGACGATGCGGTTCACGGTGAAACCGCCTACGCGATCGGCGTGGAGGGCGAATAGTCGCCCACTGCTGCAGCACCACGGGATCCGCGGCTCGACTTACCTCCGCGCGGATCCTTCGGCCACCCCGCAAACAAGAACCGCCCGGCAAAACCGGGCGGTTTTTGCTTTGTCAGAAATCGGGTTGCGGCGTGTGGCCATAAATCCACATCATTGACCGAGTAGCTCCACTGACCTACTCGATGACGGGATGCGGAGCAGCGCTTAGGAGCAATCATGAGCGAAATTTGGCAATTGTCAGCCACCGAACTGGCTCACCGCATTGCGCGTCGGGACCTCAGCTCCGCCGAAGTGGTGAATGCGCACCTCTCCCGCATCGATGCCGTCAACCCGGGGCTGAACGCCGTGGTGCGAGTACTAGCCGACGAGGCGCGCGCTGGCGCAGCTTTGGCCGACCGGCAGCTGGCCGCCGGTGAAAAGGTCGGGCCCTTGCACGGCGTGCCATTCACGGTGAAGGAGAACATCGACATGGCCGGCCTGCCGACCACCTGGGGCGTGCCGGCTCTGGCCCAAGCTGTGGTGCCAGTGGATGCGCCGGTGGTCGAGCGCATGCGCGCCGCCGGCGCGATACCGATCGGCCGGACCAATCTGCCCGACATGGCGCTACGCCTGCATACCGCGAGTGCACTGCACGGGCTGACACGCAATCCCTGGCACCCCGGCCGCACCGCCGGCGGCTCCAGCGGCGGCGAAGCGGCGGCGCTCGCCAGCGGCATGT
>JBATYU010001017.1:0-2379 GCA_049674245.1 Bradyrhizobium sp.
CCGCAATAGCGAGCCGCCGATGGCTCCGCCGGTCGCCCCGCCGTCGGCGAAGACCGGCTTTGAAAATCTCGAAGACGAGATGGCGTCATTGCTGGGCCGTCCGAAGACCCCTTCGTGAGATCGGCCAAAGGCCCGCGTAGAGTTTTATTTCTAGCCACACTGATAGCCGCCGGATCGCTGGCGGATGGCGCGTTCGCGCAGGACATCAGCATCAATCTCGGCCAGGGCAATGGCGGCGTCACCGAGCGCGCGATCCAGCTGATCGCGCTGTTGACGGTGCTGTCGATCGCACCCTCGATCCTGATCATGATGACGTCGTTCACGCGGATCGTCGTGGTGCTGTCGCTGCTGCGCACCGCGATGGGCACTGCGACCGCGCCGCCGAACTCCGTCATCATTGCGCTCGCGATGTTCTTGACCGCGTTCGTGATGGGGCCGGTCTTGCAAAAGTCCTATGACGACGGCATCAAGCCTTTGATTGCCAACCAGATCAGCGTCGAGGAGGCGTTGCAGCGCGCTTCCGTGCCGCTGCGCGGCTTCATGCAAAAGAACGTGCGCGAGAAGGACTTGAAGCTGTTTATGGATCTGTCGGGTGAACCGCCGCCGGCGACGCCTGAAGAAATGTCGCTGCGGATTCTGGTGCCGGCCTTCATGATCTCCGAACTGAAGCGCGCCTTCGAGATCGGCTTCCTCCTGTTCCTCCCTTTCCTGATCATCGACCTCGTGGTCGCCTCGGTCTTGATGTCGATGGGCATGATGATGTTGCCGCCGGTCGTGGTGTCGCTGCCGTTCAAGCTGATCTTCTTCGTGCTGGTCGACGGCTGGTCGCTGGTCGCGGGCAGCCTGGTGCAGAGTTATGGGGGCTAGAGCACGATCCGGAAAAGCATGCCCTTGGGCTACGACCCGATGGGTGGACACCGGTTTTCCCTTAGCTAACAAACGCGGAACGCGTTTGCGCGGAGATCATGCTCAAACAAAAAGATAGAGCGGGATGATGAGTCGAAGAAAAGTCATCCTGCTCTAGTCCTGCTGACAAGACTCAGGCCGACAGCAGCCATCGCGATGGCACCCGCTGATCCACCCCATCTGTTGCGCCTACCCTTGCACATCATATTGCTTGCTGAGGTGATCGCCGATCTGGACGATCATTGCGACGCATTCGGGGTAGCCGGGTTTTGCAATGGTCGCCTCGTCAGCCTCGGTGCGGAATTCCCACGATTCTTCGCTGCGCAGCACGAAAATCGCGATTCCGGCCGGACAGTCGGCGTGAACCTTTAGCTCCGCCCGCGCCATCTCGATGAGTTCGGCTTGGGTTTTTGTGGGCTTGCTCATGGTGGCGCTTCCTCCGCGGCTTTCTGACTTGACGCGTTTTCATCACACGGCCCGTATCCGCCTCGCTTGAAAAGGCTTTGGGTCCGCGAGAGGTTGCCGTTTCGGCAGGCTTCTGTCGAGGGGATGACTTGTCGGAGAATGATCAGGATGCGGGGCGAATTACCTTGCCGCCCCGACCCGCTTCAGTCCGAGGATGGCCGGCAGCGACCCGGTCGAGACCGGGTCGGCCTTCTGCGTCCCGGGTGGCATCGCGCGCCGCCAATTGTACTAGGCCGGCACCAACCGCTTGACGTTGATCTTGCGCTTGCGAACTAGGGCCAGATCGTAATTCATCTGCATCCGAAGCCAGGTATCGGCGGTACTGCCGATAGCTTTCTCAAGCTTCACGGCCATTTCCGGCGTGATCCCGCTTCGCCCCGCAATGACATTGTGAAGCTGCTGCCGCGTAATACCGAGGCCCTTTGCCGCATCGACAATCGAAACATCCAATTCGTCGAGCGTGTCGCCGACCAGCTCGCCGGGATGGGGCGGATTTTTCATCTCCATTTTTTGCTCCCTTAGTGATAGTCCACCAGATCAACATCGGATGCCTTGCCATTTTCGAACTGAAAAATGATCCGCCAGTTCGCGCGCACGGTCACGGCCCAAAAGCCTCTAAGGTCGCCTTTCAATGGATGAAGCCCGAAGGTCGGCAACCGTAGCGCTTCGATCGTTTCCGCCGCGTGCAGCGTCGCCAAAATCTATCTGATCTTGCGCACATGCTCGCCACTGACACCTTTGACGTTGTCATTCTCGAAAAGTTGCCGCAGTCCCTTGTGCCTGAAACCCTCGATCATTGCGATACAATCATTCGGTCAAGTAATGTAAAGCCTAATTTTACATATGTCAAACGTTACTTTACATGAAGGAAAAAAGAACGTAGGTGGACTGCCACTACGCCTTACGGGCCACTACCGCGCTGAGCCGACCCGCCTCAGTCCGAGGATGGCCGGCAGCGACCCGGTCGAGACCGGGTCGGCCTTCTGGGTTTCCGCGGGCGGCGTCGCC
>JBATYU010001018.1:0-2392 GCA_049674245.1 Bradyrhizobium sp.
TCGGAAGCAGCCTTACGCCGCCTCGTCCGCGACCGCGGTATCGTCGCCATCGGCGTCGGCGTCCGCATCGACGTCACCCTCGGCGCCGGCTTCCGCTTCGGCCTTGGCGCCGCGGCGCGGGCTCTTGGCGAGCTGGCTTTCGATCTCCTTGACCGCCTCGGTCTCGGTCGAATGCTGCACGACGGCGATTTCGCGCGACAGCCGGTCGAGCGCCGCTTCATAGAGCTGGCGTTCGCTGTAGGACTGCTCGGGCTGCGATTCCGAACGATAGAGATCGCGCACCACTTCGGCGATCGCGACGATATCGCCTGAATTGATCTTGGCTTCATATTCCTGGGCGCGGCGCGACCACATCGTACGTTTGACGCGCGCACGGCCTTTCAGGGTTTCCAGCGCCCTCTTCACCAGCGCCGGCTCCGACAGCTTGCGCATGCCGACATTGGCGACTTTCGCGGTCGGCACCCGCAGCGTCATCTTGTCCTTCATGAAATTGATCACAAACAGCTCAAGCCTGGCGCCCGCGATCTCCTGCTCCTCGATGGCCAGGATCTGGCCGACGCCGTGGGCGGGATAGACCACGAATTCATTGGTCTTGAAGCCCTGACGCTGGGTCAGCACCTTCTTCTCTTCGACGCGCGGCACAGCCACCGGCCTTGCGGCGACGGCATGCTTGTGCGCGACCGGCTTGGCAGCGGTTTTGGAAGCAGCGGTCTTGGAAGAATTGGTTTTCGGGGCAGTCTTGGCGGCGACCTTGGAAGCAGTGGCCTTCGAGCCCGTCGCTTTCGCGGCAGTTTTGGCAGTCTTGTTCGGCATTGCGCTTCTTTTGTTCTTGGAGGACTTTGCAGCCGATGCCTTTCGCGAAGTCCGGGCACGGCTCTTGGTGGCACCGCGGCTGGCCGCAGCGGCTTTTTTGGAAGCCTTGGAAGCACTCTTTTTACGCGTTTTCTGTGACACGGCCTGTGCGCGGTACTGCCACGCCCTCTTCGATGTTTTCGCTGAAGCCCACACCAAAGGGTCAAAGCGGCTGACCCGATTCAGCTCCGAATTTCCCGAATATAGCACATTTTCGGTAAAAATCAATGATTGAGAGGATTTCAGGGCCGCGTTGGCGATATCACCCGGATTAGGGTTAAACTCAAACTGGACCTATTCGAGCGCTTTCGAACAAAATGGGGTGCCGTTTGTGTGAAGAAAGCGCGTCAAAATAGAGGCTTAGTCACCGGTACCGGGATTCGAAGAGAAAAACTTCGCAAACTTGCCCTCCATCCCCTCGAAATCCTTCGCTTCTGCGGGGGATTCCTTCTTTTGGGTGATATTCGGCCAGCTTTTGGCGTATTCGGTATTCACTTCCAGCCATTTCTCCAGGCCGGGCTCGGTGTCCGGCTTGATGGCGTCCGCAGGGCATTCGGGCTCGCACACGCCGCAATCGATGCATTCGTCCGGATGGATGACCAGCATGTTCTCGCCCTCGTAGAAACAATCGACGGGGCACACCTCGACACAATCGGTGTATTTGCACTTGATGCAGGCTTCAGTGACGACGTAAGTCATCCGGGACTCCGAAAACGGTCTATTTTTTCCAATTTTTCCAAGGTTGCCTAACCCAGACATTAGGCTGCCGCAAGGGAAGCAGAATGGCTCCCATATGCGTTCTCGAGCAAGCCTGCTCAGATAGTCACTTTCGCTCGTCCTGCAAATCCTCATAGAGCAGGCGGGCGGCAGCCGCATCGCCGCGCCGCTCGGAAAATCCGTTCACCTTGAGCAGGCGTACGCCGCGGTCGAGCCCGATCGTCAAGACGTCGCCGATCTTCACGGGGTGTCCAGGTGCCATCTCGCGCGCGCCATTGATGCGGACATGCCCCGCTTCGACCAGCGCGGCCGCGCTGGTGCGAGCCTTCACCACCCGCGCGTGCCACAGCCATTTATCGAGACGCTGACGCTCCAAATAACCCCGTTGGATGACTTGCGAGTTTCTTCGTGACGAGTTTAGTCCTTGCGGTTTGCGGTAAGCTGTTCCTTCAAGGCCGCGAGTTTGGCGAACGGCGAATTGGGATCGATCGGACGCTCGCGTTCGCGCGGCGACGCGCTGGTGGCGTATTGACGGTGCGAAGGTCCGCTTTCGCGCTTGTCCCGTCCGCCCTTATCGCGCTCGCGGCCGCCCTTATCGCGCCCGCCTCTGTCGCGATCGCCCTTGCGCTCGCCGCGACGTTCTTCCTGTGGTTTATCCCGGCGTCGCTCGCCATCCCGCTCCCTGCCCTTGCCTTCAAAGCGCTCGTGCCGTGAAGGTTTGTCCTCGCGCGCTTCGCCTGCGGGCGCGGGCGCCGCGCCGTCGGCTGGCGCCGCTGCCTCGACCGGGGCGTTTTCGCGCGGTTTGTGAAAATCCCTGTGGCGC
>JBATYU010001019.1:0-5358 GCA_049674245.1 Bradyrhizobium sp.
GCGATGGTGTTCCAGAACTACGCGCTCTATCCGCATATGACGGTCGCCGACAATATGGGTTTCTCGCTCAAGCTGCGCGGGGCGAGCGCCGAGGAGGTCGGCAAGGGGGTCAAGCGCGCCGCCGAAATCCTGGCGCTGACACCGCTGCTCGACCGCTATCCGCGGCAATTGTCCGGCGGCCAGCGCCAGCGCGTCGCGATGGGCCGCGCCATCGTGCGCGACCCGCAAGTCTTTTTGTTCGACGAACCCTTGTCCAACCTCGACGCCAAGCTGCGCGTCGCGATGCGCACCGAGATCAAGGAACTGCATCAGCGGCTGAGGACGACGACCGTCTACGTCACCCACGACCAGATCGAGGCGATGACCATGGCCGACAAGATCGTGGTCATGCATGACGGCATCGTGGAGCAGATCGGCACGCCGCTCGAACTCTATGACCGGCCGGACAACCAGTTCGTCGCGGGTTTTATTGGATCGCCGGCGATGAATTTCCTTAAAGGCAAGCTGAAGGCGAACGGCGCGGCCTCCTTCGAGGGCCCGAACGGCGTCAAGCTGCCGCTTCAATCTACGCCGGCCAATTCCGACGGCCGGCCCGCGGTCTATGGCGTGCGGCCCGAGCACTTCACCATTGCCGACGACGGCGCCGAGGCCGAGATCATCGTGGTGGAACCCACGGGATCGGAGACCCAAGTGTTTGCCAAACTGGGCGGCGAGCAGGTCGTCGCCGTGTTCCGCGAGCGTCACCAGTTCAATCCCGGCGAGAAGATCCGCCTGAAACCTGATCCGTCGCTCGTGCATCTGTTCGATGAGACGACGGGCAAACGACTAAACGGCTGAGCAACAAAAACACCAAACGGAGGATACACGATGCACGACTTTACCCGCCGCTCTCTGCTTCAGGGCGGCACCGCGCTGGCTGCAACCGGTGCGCTGACCGGGCCTGCGCTGTTCGATTTTGCCAAGGCCTGGGCAGATACCGCGCCGTGGAAGGCGGAGCCAGACGCCAAGCTGACGGTGATGCGCTGGAAGCGCTTCGTACCGTCGGAAGACGAAGCCTTCAACGCCATGGTGGCGGCATTCAAGGCGGCGACCGGCACCGAGATGAACGTATTCAGCGAATCCTTCGAAGACTTGCAGCCGAAGGCTTCGGTGGCGGCGAACACCGGCTCGGGCATGGATCTGGTGTGGGGCCTGCACACGCTGCCGCAATTGTTCCCGACCAAAGTTCTGCTCATGAACGATGTCGCCGACTACCTCGGCAAGAAGTACGGCGGCTGGAGCGATGCGGCCGCGAGAACATGCAAGCACGGCAACGACTGGCTCGGCATCCCCGTCGCCACCGTCGGCGGCTACATGACCTATCGCAAGTCGGCGACCGACAAGGCAGGGTTCAAGGAATTCCCGAAGGATTTTCCGGGCTTCCTCGAGATGTGCAAGGCGCTGAAGGCGAACAATACGCCGGCCGGCTACGCGCTCGGGCACGCGTCGGGTGACGCCAACGGCTGGCTGCACTGGGTGCTGTGGGGTCACGGCGCCTACACCGTCGACAAGGACGACAAGGTCATCATCAACTCGCCCGAAACCGCCAAGGCATTGGACTATGCAAAGGCGCTGTCGGACAACTTCATTCCCGGCGTCGCGTCCTGGAACGACTCGTCGAACAACAAGGCGTTCCTGGCCGGCGAGCTCTACTGCACCTCCAACGGTATCTCGATCTACATTGCCGCCAAGGACGATCCCGCCAAGAAGGATCTTGCGGAAGACACCTACCACGCGCTGTATCCGGTCGGCCCGGTCGGCAAGCCGACGGAACTGCAGCTCACGGTGCCGATCCTGGCGTTCAACTTCACCAAATATCCGAACGCGGCAAAGGCCTTCATCGACTTCATGCTGGAGAAGGAGCAGTTCGACAAGTGGCTGATGGCTTCGCGCGGTTACCTGACCCAGACACTTAACGCCTATGAGTCTTCGCCGATCTGGACGGCAGACCCGAAGAACTACGTGTTCGGCCAAGCCTCCAAGCGCGCACTGCCGGCATCCGGCATCGGCACGCCCGGTGAGAAGGCGGCAACTGCAATTGCCGACTTCATCGTGGTCGACATGTTCGCCAATTACTGCACCGGCGCCAAGGATACGAAGACCGCCATGGCAGAAGCCGAACGGCAATTGAAGCGGATTTATCGCTGACGTCACGGAAGCGGGCGGCGGCGACGCCGCCCGCGCCATCCAACCTGAGACGGGATATCGCCGATGGCTGATATTGCACTCGCGCCGAGAGGCGCCAAACAGCAAATCCGCGAAGCGACCGCGTGGGATCAGCTCAAGCACAACCGCGACTGGCTCGGCTTCTGGTTCATGCTGCCGGCGATGGCGTTCCTGATCTTCTTCCTCGCCTATCCGCTGGGCCTGGGCATCTGGTTGTCGTTCACCGACACCCGCAGCGGCCGCATCGGGCAATTCATCGGCACCGAGAATTACGAGTGGCTGTGGGACGATTCGATCTTCTGGCTGTCGGTCTTCAACACGCTGCTCTACACCTTCGTCGCCAGCGCCTTCAAATTCGCGATCGGTCTTTATCTGGCGCTGCTGCTCAACGAGAACATGCCGTTCAAGGCGATGCTGCGGGTGATGGTGCTGATCCCCTTCATCGTGCCGACCGTGCTGTCGGCGCTGGCGTTCTGGTGGATTTTTGATTCGCAATTCTCGATCATCTCGTGGTCGTTGAAACATCTCGGGCTGATCACCCAGAACATCAATTTCCTGGGCGATACCACCTGGGCGCGGGTCTGCGTGATCTTCGCCAATATCTGGCGCGGCGTGCCGTTCGTGGCGATCACGCTGCTCGCGGGCCTGCAGACCGTGCAGCCCTCGCTCTATGAGGCCGCGACGCTCGACGGTGCGACGCGCTGGCAGATGTTCCGCCACATCACCTATCCGTTGCTCACCCCGATCATCGCGGTGGTGATGACGTTCTCGGTGCTGTTCACCTTCACCGACTTCCAGCTGATCTGGGCGATGACGCGCGGCGGCCCGGTCAACGCCACCCATCTGATGGCGACCCTGTCGTACCAGCGCGCGATCATCGCAGGCCAGCTAGGGGAGGGCGCCGCGATCTCGAGCGCCATGATCCCGTTCCTGCTCGCCGCGATCATGGTGTCCTGGTTCGGCTTGCAGCGGCGCAAGTGGCAGCAGGGAGAGAACAATGACTGACCTGCCCACCAGGTCCATTGATCTCAAGGCCGTGCTGTCGGGCTCCTCGCCGACGGCGGCGAGGGACGATCACAGCGAAGGCATGAGCTACCTGCAGTCGGTGCCGCGCCGCCTCGTCACGCTCTATCTGCCGCTGTCGATCATCGTCATTGTGCTGTTGTTTCCGTTCTACTGGATGGCGCTCACCGCGATCAAACCGGACGAGCAGTTGCTCGATCTCGACAAGTTCAATCCGTTCTGGACCTGGAATCCCACTTTCAAACATATCCATAAGCTGTTGTTTGAAAGCTATTATCCGCATTGGCTCTGGAACACGATGTATGTCGCGATCTGCGCCACCGTGCTGTCGATCATTGCTAGCGTGCTCGCGGCCTATGCCATCGTGCGGCTGCGCTACAAGGGCGCGCAATGGGTCGGCGGGCTGATCTTCCTTTCCTATCTGGTGCCGCCGTCGATCCTGTTCATTCCGCTCGCAACCGTCGTGTTCCAGTACGGCCTGTTCGACTCGCCGCTTGCCCTGATCCTGACCTATCCGACCATCCTGATCCCGTTCTCGACCTGGCTGTTGATGGGGTATTTCAAGACCATCCCGTTCGAGCTCGAGGAATGCGCGCTGATCGACGGCGCGAGCCGCTGGCAGATCCTGATCAAGATCGTGCTGCCGCTCGCGATCCCCGGCCTGATCTCGGCGTTCATCTTCTGCTTCACGCTGTGCTGGAACGAATTCATCTACGCGCTCACCTTCCTGCAATCGACCCAGAACAAGACGGTGCCGGTTGCGATCGTCAACGAGTTCGTCGATGGCGATATCTACCGCTGGGGATCGCTGATGGCGGGCGCGCTGGCGGGCTCGCTGCCGCTGGTCATCCTTTATGCCTTCTTCGTCGAGCATTATGTGTCGGCGATGACCGGAGCCGTGAAGGAGTAAACGCGGGCCCTTGTGTAGGTATATGACCGTCATTGCGAGCGAAGCGAAGCAATCCATTTCGCCGCGCAAAGAAAGAATGGATTGCTTCCGCCTACGCGCAAGGGCGCTTCGGCGGACTCCAAGCCCGCCATAGCTCGCATAGCGAGCGACGGCGGGTCGTCGCTACGCTCCTCGCAATGACGACCTAAGTAAGAACAACAAGGAGTTGGCTCTTGCACGTTCTGGTTCTGGGCGCGGCCGGAATGGTCGGCCGTAAACTGTCCGAGCGGCTGTTGCGCGACGGGCGTCTCGGCAACCGCGAGATTTCGCGGATGACGCTGCACGATGTCGTGGCGCCGACCAAGCCAGCGGATGCGACGATCCCCATCAGCATCGTCACCAGCGACTTCGCCGACCCCGGTAGCGCCGCGCCGCTGGTGGCGCACCGTCCCGATGTGATTTTCCATCTGGCCGCGATCGTCTCCGGTGAAGCGGAACTCGATTTCAACAAGGGATACCGCATCAACCTCGACGGCACGCGAATGCTGTTCGATGCGATCCGGCTTGCCGGAGGCGGCTATAAACCCCGCGTCGTGTTCACTTCCTCGATCGCAGTGTTCGGTGCGCCGTTTCCGGACGCCATCGGCGACGAGTTCTTTCACACCCCGCTGTTGAGTTACGGGACGCAGAAGGCGATCGACGAACTTTTGCTGGCGGATTATTCGCGCCGCGGTTTCATGGACGGCATCGGCATCCGGCTGCCGACCATCTGCATCCGCCCGGGACTGCCGAACAAGGCGGCCTCCGGCTTCTTCTCCAACATCCTGCGCGAGCCGCTGGCCGGCAAGGAAGCGGTGCTGCCGGTATCGGAGGATGTCCGGCACTGGCATGCCTCGCCGCGCTCGGCGGTTGGCTTCCTCGTTCACGCCGCCACCATGGACAGCGCGGCCGCCGGCGCCCGCCGCAACCTCACCATGCCCGGCCTCTCGGCGACCGTCGGCGAGCAGCTCGCGGCTTTGAAGCGGGTGGCGGGCGAGAAGGTCGCGGGCCGGATCAGACGCGAGCCGGATGCGTTCATCATGGGCGTGGTCGACGGCTGGCCGCGCAATTTCGAGGCCAAGCGCGCGCGTCAGCTCGGCTTCACCACCGCCGAGAACACGTTTGACGACATCATCAAGATCCACATCGAGGATGAGCTCGGCGGAAAATTCGTCGACTGAGCCCCGGCTGATGAGCGGCGT
>JBATYU010001020.1:0-4922 GCA_049674245.1 Bradyrhizobium sp.
GCACTCGACGGCCGCCGCGTGAGCCCGGGCCCCGCCGGTGCGCCGAGCCGGGGCAGGGCGGATGTTTTGCCGACGGGACGAAACTTGACGACGATCGATCCGCGATCGATTCCGACACGGACGGCCGCGATCATCGGCCAAAGGGCCGCCGATGAGGTGGTGCGCCGCTACTTGCAGGATCACGGCGATTATCCGCGCGCTCTTGTGATCGATCTTTGGGCCTCAGCATCTCTTCGAACCGGCGGCGACGATCTTGCGCAGGCGTTCGGCTATCTCGGCGCGCGACCCGTTTGGGACGCCTCATCGAACCGGGTCACCGGTGTCGAAGTCCTGCCGTTGGCGAGCCTTGCACGGCCGCGCATCGATGTGACGTTGCGGATCTCCGGCCTGTTCAGGGACATTTTCGAAACGCAGATCGCGCTTCTTGACCAGGCTATCCGCAAGATCGGCGCTCTCGACGAGGACGACGCCGAAAACCCGATCGCCGGCGCGCGCCGGCATGGCGACAATCTTGCCCGCATTTTTGGCGGCGCGCCCGGCAGCTATGGCGCGGGAACCGCTGATCTCACGCTCGACGGCAGCTGGCGCGCGCGCGAAGACCTTGGCGAGGCCTACCTTTCCGCCGTGACCCATGCCTACGGGGGAACCCAGGCGGTCACGGCGGCGGGAGATGGTTTTCGAGCGCTTGTGTCCGCGGCCAATGCGCTGGTCCATCCGCAAGATGACCGTGAGCGGGATATTCTCGATGGTGACGGGGTTGCGGATTTCGTCGGCGGGTTTGCGGCGGCCGCGGCGTTGCTCGGCAGCGATGCAAAACTTTATCACCTCGATACCAGCGAGCCATCAACGCCGAAGGCGCGCACGGTTGGTGAGGAGATCGCACGTGTCGTGCGCGGACGGCTGACCAATCCTCGCTGGATCAACGGCATGCTCGATCACGGCCATCGCGGCGTCGCCGAGATCGCCCAAGGCGTCGACGCCCTCTACGCTTTCGCCGCAACGACGCGTGTCGTGCCAAGTCATTTGTTCGACATCGCGCACGATGCCCTGATTGCGGATGAAGCGGTTTTGACGCGCATGACGGCAGCTAATCCGGCCGCTGCGGCAGCGATCGCCTTGCGGCTCCACGATGCGCTCGCGCGTGGGCTTTGGGTCGCGCGCCGCAATGCCGTTGCCGGCGAACTCGACCGCGCCATCGCGAGGTCGCAGGATAATCGTGGTCCATCGGTGGAGGCTGCCAAGTGAAACATGCGGCCCCATTCGAAGTGAAGGGCTGGTGCCCAGGCGCGCTAAAACCGATGCAGAGCGGCGACGGCCTGATCGTGCGGGTGCGCCCGCGATGCGGAATGCTCTCGCCGGACGAACTGATCGTTCTTGCCGAAGCGGCTCAGCGTTTCGGTAACGGTCATATCGACCTGACACGGCGTGCCAACTTGCAAATTCGCGGCGTCAGCGAAGAAACTCTGCCGGGACTGCACGAGGTGATCGACCGGCTGGGGCTCCTCGACTCGACACCGCAAGGGGAGGCGGTGCGCAACCTCATGATCAGTCCGCTCGCCGGTATCGACCCGGCCGAGGTGCTTGACATCCGTGACATCGCTCGGGAGCTCGCGCGAATGCTTGCATCCGAACGCACTCTCTGGGCGCTGCCGTCCAAGTTTGGTTTCATCGTCGAGGGTGGCGGGAGGTTGACGCTGGCGGACGAGCGGGCCGACATCCGTCTTGCGGCTATCTGCAATGGCGCAGACGTTGCGGTCGCGATCGGTCTCGACGCCCAGGCGGGAACGGATTGGTTGGGTTCGGTCGTTTCTGCGATCGCGGCGTCAGTTGCTGTCGAAACCGCGCACGCCTTTCTCGAATTGAAGCCGACCGGGGCGCGCCAACGTATGCGCGACGTTTCCGCCGACGGGCTTGCCTCGCTCCGATCGGCGATGGCCTCGCGGCTCGATCCGCTCGCGCTTGATCCGAGGAAGACCGGAGGGTCGTTGGACCGGCGCGTCGGCCTGCTTGCGTTGGGCTCCAGCCGCTTCGCGGTGGGTATCGGAGCGCCGTTCGGCCGCGTCGAGACCGATCAGCTTGCAAGACTTGCCGGCGAGATGGCGGCCTCCGGTGTCAAAGAGGTCAGGCTGTCGCCGTGGCGCATATTGTATGCCAAGGTCCGGAGTGCATCGGCGGGAAACGCGGTCCTTGATGCGGCTCGATCCGTTGGCTTCATCACAGACCCCGGCGATCCATTGCTTCGGATCGAGGCCTGTCCGGGCGCGCCTGCCTGTCGGTCGACGAGCCTCGATACCCGTGGCGATGCGCGTCGGCTCGCAGCGCTGCTACCCCGCTGCGGCTTTGCCGGGACCGTCCACGTCTCCGGTTGTGCCAAGGGCTGCGCTAAATCCGCTGCGGCCGATCTTGTGCTGGTCGGCCTTGAGGATCTTTACGGGATCGTTCGCAACGGAACCGCCGGGGATTGCCCAACAGATAGCGCTTCGTTCGCCGAACTTGCCGCCGATCCCGATACGATCTTTGCTTCGGTCGAAAGACGAAGGCCATGACTGAATTTCAAAACTACATTCGCGACGGGGCCGAGATTTACCGCAACTCGTTTGCAATCATCCGTGCCGAAGCTGACCTCTCCCGTTTCAAGGAAATCGAAGAAAAGGTGGTGGTGAGAATCATTCACGCCTGCGGCATGACCGACATCGCGAGCGATATCGCGATGTCGGCGACCTTCGCCGCAAGCGCACGCGCGGCGTTGCAGCGGGGTGCGTCGATCTTGTGTGATGCGAAGATGGTCGCGCACGGCATCACCCGCAGCCGGCTGCCCAGGGCCAACAACGTCATTTGCACGCTCGATGATCCCGCCGTTGCGCGGCTTGCCGCTGAAGCCGGGAACACGCGTTCGGCGACGGCGCTCGAGCTGTGGCGGCCTCATCTTGAAGGCGCCATCGTCGCCATCGGCAACGCGCCGACTTCGCTGTTCAGGCTTCTGGAGATGCTCGAGGAGGGCGCTCCGCTTCCGGCCGCCATCATCGGCGTACCCGTCGGTTTCGTCGGCGCCGCCGAATCCAAGGAAGCGCTCCGGTCGCAGACCCGCGTGCCATTTCTTGTCGTGCGTGGCCGCAGGGGCGGAAGCGCGATTGCCGTTGCGGCCATCAATGCGCTGGCGAGTGAGCGCGAATGACAGCCCTTGACGCGATCGCGGGAACTGCGCGAGCCGGAACGCTCTACGGCATCGGCGTTGGTCCCGGCGATGTGCGCTATCTGACGCTGCGAGCGGCAGCACTTGTGCGCGATGTCGATGTCGTGGCTTTTTTTGCCAAGCGAGGGCTTCGGGGCAATGCGCGTGGCATCGTCGATCCCCTGTTGGCGCCGGGGCGAACCGAGCTGCGGCTCGAATATCCTGTTACCGACGAGATTCCACCCGAGCATCCTTCGTATCAGAAGCAGATCGCCTGCTTCTATGAAGAAAGTGTCGCTGCGCTTTCAGAACTTCTCCGGCAAGGCAAGTCCGTAGGCCTACTCGCCGAAGGAGATCCGTTCTTCTATGGATCGTTCATGCATGTGTGGCGCCGTCTCGACGGCGACTTCCCGGTCGAGGTCGTTCCAGGTGTGACCGGCATGTCGGGTTGCTGGACGCGCGCCAATGCGCCGATCACCTGGGGCAACGACATCCTCTCGGTATTGCCCGGGACCTTGGGCGAGGAGCAATTGACCCGCCGGCTTCACGAGAGCGACGCCGCCGTCATCATGAAGGTAGGCAAGAATCTCGCAAAGGTCCGTCGGGCCGTCGAGGCGGCCGGATTGCTCGCGCGCGCGCTCTATGTCGAGCGCGGCACCATGCAAGGGGAGCAGATCATGCCCTTGTCCGAATGTCCGAAGGGAAAGGGCCCTTACTTCTCGATGGTACTGATCCCGGGTCAGGGGAGGCGGCTGTGAGCGGCTCGCTCGTCATCGTCGGTCTTGGACCCGGCTCGTCAGATCTATTGACGCCGGCGGCGGCCAGGGCACTTCAGGCGGCCACCGATCTCGTCGGCTATGGCCCTTATCTTGATCGAATTCCGGCGGCCACCGTCGGTCAGCGCCGGCATGCGTCCGGCAATCGTGTCGAGATCGAGCGGGCGCGTCATGCGCTCAAGCTCGCCGCCGAAGGCGACAAGGTCGCGGTGGTCTCGGGCGGCGATCCCGGCGTGTTCGCGATGGCGGCGGCGGTCTTCGAAGCCATCGAAGCCGGCGATCCCGCGTGGCGGGAGCTCGATATTCGCATCGA
Source organism: Bradyrhizobium sp. (assembly GCA_049674245.1). GTDB lineage: Bacteria > Pseudomonadota > Alphaproteobacteria > Rhizobiales > Xanthobacteraceae > Bradyrhizobium. Next base: position 4,262 of record JBATYU010001020.1, read on the forward strand.
GCCCGGCATAACGGCGATGCTGGCGGCCGCCGCCGAGGTCGGCGCGCCGCTCGGCGCGGACTTCTGCGCGATCTCGCTGTCGGATAATCTGAAGTCATGGCAAACGATCGAGCGACGCCTGCGCGCCGCGGCTGAAGGCGACTTCGTGATCGCACTTTACAACCCGGCTTCGCGGGCAAGGCCGCATCAGCTTGGCCGCGCGTTCGATCTGTTGCGCGCGACGAAGTCGCCCGAGAGCATCGTGCTGTTTGTCAGAAGTGCTGCGACGCCGGAAGCGCGCGTCGTCACGACGGTGCTGGCGGAGGCAGATGCAGCGCTTGCCGATATGCGCACGCTTGTCATCATAGGCGCCGCCGCAACGCGGCTCATATCACGAGCAGCGCGCAGGCCGTGGGTCTACACGCCGCGCGCCGAACAGGAGGTGGTGCGATGAGCGAGCCGCTGTTCAAGCCAGGCAATAGCGGCTTCGGCACTTTCGACGGCGTGTCCATACGGCTTGGGCGGACGCGCAACCATCACGACCGCAATCCCAAGCCGGCGCGCGGCTTCGATCTTGGCGTAGGTCGCCGCGCCGCCCGAGTTTTTCGAGACCAGCAGATCGATTTTCTCGCGCTTAAGAAGCGCCGTTTCCGCCTCCCGGTCGAAGGGCCCGCGACCGTAC
>JBATYU010001021.1:0-5429 GCA_049674245.1 Bradyrhizobium sp.
CATCGTCGCCAACGTGACCATCGATCGCGGTCTTGATCGGTTGTTCTCGGGGCCGACGCGCGAAGTGATCCAGAACTCGCTGATCATTGCCCGCGCCTATACCTACGAACACGCGCAACTGATCCGCGGCGACATTCTGGGGATGGCCAACGATATCGCCCACGCCCGCCCGTTGTTCGACCAGGATCGCGGATCGTTTCGCCAACTGCTGACGGCAAGTGCGCAGTCGCGCAATCTGCCGGGCGCCATGCTGATCGATCAGGATCGCAACGTCCTGGAGACGGCGCAAACCGGCATCCAGCAGAATTTCACCACGCCGCCTCAGGATTTTCTCTCTAACGTCAATGAAACCGAGCCGCAGATCGCGGTATTCCCCGAAGCGAATTATGTCGCGGCCGTGATCCGGCTGCGGGCGTTCGACAATACCTTCCTCTACGTGGCGCGTCTGCTCGATCCGCGGGTGGTGACGCAGCTCAAGCAAACCGAGACCAGCGTCGCCGAATACGCCCAGGTGGAGTCGCGCCGGCTCGGCATTCAGGTCGCCTTCGCGCTGATGTTTGCGGTGATCGCACTGACCATCCTGATGGCCTCGGTGCTGATCGGATTGAATTTCGCCAATTGGCTGGTGGCGCCGATCCGGCGGCTGATGGGCGCCGCCAACGTCGTCTCGACCGGCGATCTGCACGTCCAGGTGCCGGTCCACAAGTCGGAAGGCGATCTCGCGCAGTTAGGGGAGACCTTCAACAAGATGACGCAGGAGCTGCGCACCCAACGCGACGAGCTGGTCAGCGCCAGCGACCTGATCGACAGCCGCCGCCGCTTCATCGAAGCGGTGTTGTCGTCGGCGAGTGCGGGCATCATCGGCGTCGACGCCTCCGGCAGCGTCGGCATCCTCAACCGCTCCGCCGAGAAGCTCATTGGGCACGCGGAATCGGAAACGCTGGATCATCCGCTGTCGGACGTGCTGCCCGAGCTCGACGACATGATGAAGGCGGCGCGCGAGGGCACGCAGCGGCTGGTGCAGGGCCAGATCACGATCACCCGCGACGGCCAGGAGCGCAACCTGTCGGTCCGCGTCAGCGCCGAACAGACCAGCCAGTCGCGCGACAGCTATATCATCACGCTCGACGACATCACCGAACTGGTTTCCGCGCAGCGGACCTCGGCCTGGGGCGACGTCGCCCGTCGCATCGCGCACGAGATCAAGAATCCGTTGACGCCGATTCAGCTTTCGGCCGAACGCATTCGCCGCAAATTCGGCAAGGTCATCACCGAAGACAAGGCCGTTTTCGACCAATGCACCGATACCATCGTGCGGCAGGTCGATGACATCAGGCGCATGGTCGACGAGTTCTCACGCTTTGCCCGGATGCCGAAGCCGGTGATGGAAGGTGAAGATGTCGCCGATACCGTGCGGCAGGCGGTGTTCCTGATGAAGGTCGCGCACCCCGATCTCGATATCGAGACCGATATCAAGCAGGACCCGCTGAAGGCGCAGTTCGACCGCCGGCTGATCTCGCAAGCGGTGACCAATATCATCAAGAACGCGACGGAGGCCATCGAACAGGTTTCGCCGGAAGAGCTCGGCAAGGGTCGCATTGAAGTCATCGCGGCGCGCGAGAACGACGACATTGTGATCGACGTCATCGATAACGGCATTGGTTTGCCGAAAATGGCCCGGGCGCGCCTGCTCGAACCTTATGTGACGACCCGGGCCAAGGGTACCGGACTGGGGCTCGCGATCGTCGGTCGCGTGCTGGAAGACCATGGCGGCCGGATCGAGCTCAAGGACGCCTCGGACTTCCGCCCCGGCCAGCGTGGCGCATGGATGCGGATGCGGTTTTCGGTGTCGGGACATGCACCCAAGGTCGAGGTGAAGGAGCCGATCGTCGAGACCAGAGCGCAGGAAACAAAAGAGCCGGCGGCTGAAACCGCCGAGGGGGTAGGGACGACCAACAATGAAGCAAGAATCAAAGCCGCAACCGGCAGCTGACAAGGCGGGCGCGATCCATGGCAAGTGACATTTTGATTGTCGATGACGAAGCCGACATTCGGGATCTGGTTGCGGGCATCCTCGACGACGAGGGCTTTACCACCCGGACCGCGCGCGACAGCGATGCCGCGCTGACGGAGATCACCAATCGCCGCCCGAATCTGGTGTTTCTCGACATCTGGCTGCAGGGCAGCAAGCTCGACGGGTTGCAGCTATTGGAACAGATCAAGCGCGACAACGCCGATCTGCCGGTCGTGATGATTTCCGGACACGGCAATATCGAAACCGCGGTCGCGGCGATCAAGCGCGGCGCCTATGATTTCATCGAAAAGCCCTTCAAGTCCGACCGGCTGATCCTGGTGGCGACGCGGGCGCTGGAGACTTCGCGGCTGAAGCGCGAGGTGAAGGAGCTCAAGCAGCTCGCGCCGGCCGCGAGCGTGCTGACCGGCCGTTCGCCGTGCATGAACCAGCTGCGTCAAACCATCGAACGGGCGGCCAAGGCCAACAGCCGTATCCTGATCGTCGGTCCTTCGGGCGCCGGCAAGGAACTCGCGGCGCGCACGCTGCATATCGCCTCGGGCCGCGCCGAAGGGCCATTCGTCGTGATCAATGCCGCCGCGATCACGCCGGAGCGCATGGAAGTCGAGCTATTCGGCGTCGAACAGTCGAACGGCGAGCAGCAGCGCAAAGCCGGCGCGCTGGAAGAGGCGCATGGCGGCACGCTGTTCATCGACGAGATCGGCGACATGCCGCGCGAGACCCAGAACAAGATCCTGCGGGTGCTGGTCGATCAGACCTTCCAGCGCTCCGGCGGCACCGCCAAGGTGCATGTCGACGTGCGCATCATTTCCTCGACCGCCCGCAATCTCGAAGAGGAGATCGCCGCGGGCCGCTTCCGCGAGGACCTCTATCACCGCCTCTCGGTGGTGCCGATCAGGGTGCCGCCGCTGTCGGAGCGGCGCGAGGATATCCCGGAGCTGATCGACTATTTCATGGATCAGATTTCGACCACCACTGGCCTGCCGAAGCGCCAGATCGGCCAGGACGCGATGGCGGTGCTGCAGTCGCATGTCTGGCCTGGAAATGTCCGGCAGCTTCGCAACAATGTCGAGCGCGTCATGATCCTCGCCGGCGGCGGCCCGGAGGTCATCATCACGGCCGACATGCTGCCGCAGGACGTGGGCTCGATGGTGCCGGCGATGCCGACCAGCAACAATGGCGAGCACATTATGGGCCTGCCGCTGCGCGAGGCGCGGGAGGTGTTCGAGCGCGACTATTTGATCGCACAGATCAGCCGTTTTTCCGGCAACATCTCTCGCACAGCGGAATTCGTCGGCATGGAGCGTTCGGCGCTGCATCGGAAGCTGAAGGCGCTGGGTGTGGGCTGAGGGGGTCCCGCGCGCGAGTCTTCATGCACTTGCTTGGGAAATTTCATCCCCTTTCGGACCTTTCCGGAGAATCGAGCATGCGTCGGGCCGAAGTGCCGCGCGAAGCGGCTTGCCTAAAAACCGCGCCTGCCTTCTAATCGTGGCCGCCGCGCCTCTCGGAGGGGGATCTCATGGGATGCGGGCAACCGGCGGAGGCTCCGGCAGAGAGCAAAAGCGGCTTCAATAAAAATAAGCACAAGACGGCGGGACAACAACAATGGCGGCAGACCGCGCACAAAATCTACAAGACACCTTCCTCAATCACGTTCGTAAAACCAAAACGCCACTGACGATCTTTCTGGTCAATGGGGTGAAGCTGCAGGGGATTGTCACCTGGTTCGACAATTTCTGCCTGCTGCTGCGGCGCGACGGTCATTCGCAGCTTGTATACAAGCATGCGATCTCGACCATCATGCCCGGCGCTCCGATCCAATTGTTCGAAGGCGGTGAGGATGCTCCGGCTTGAGAGTGATCTGATTGGAACCCCGACATCTGGAAGGGGACGCTGACCGTCCGCGGTCGGCAGGTGGCAAACAGACGGGGCGGGTGATTGTCATCGGCCCTTATCTGCGCATGCGCCGGGGCGATCCCGATGCGCAAACGGACCAGCACACCCCACGCGATTCGCAGGCACGGCTTGAGGAGGCGGTGGGGCTTGCGCGCGCCATCGATCTTGTGGTCGCGGACGCGCTGATCGCGCCGATCGGCCAGATCAGGCCTGCGACCTATCTCGGCAAGGGCAAGGTCGAGGAGATCGTCGGGCTTGTGAGCGGACATGACATCGAACTGGTGGTGATGGATTGCGCGCTGTCGCCGATCCAGCAGCGCAATCTCGAGAAGGCCTGGAACACCAAGGTGCTCGACCGCACCGGGCTGATCCTGGAAATTTTTGGCCGCCGCGCCAAGACCAAGGAGGGCGCGCTGCAGGTAGAGCTAGCGCATCTGAATTATCAACGCTCGCGCCTGGTGCGGTCATGGACCCACCTCGAGCGCCAGCGCGGCGGTTTTGGGTTCATGGGCGGCCCCGGCGAAACCCAGATCGAGGCCGACCGCCGCCTGATCGGTGATCGCATCGGCCGGCTTGAGAATGAACTGAAAAAGGTTCAGGCGACCCGGCGGCTGCATCGCGAGGGGCGGCAGCGCGTGCCGTATCGCGTCGTAGCACTTGTCGGCTACACCAATGCCGGCAAGTCGACGCTGTTCAACCGCCTGACCGAGGCCGAGGTGCAGGCCGCCGATATGCTGTTCGCAACCCTCGATCCGACCTTGCGCGCGTTAAAACTCCCGCATGGCGGCAAGGCGATGCTGTCGGACACCGTCGGCTTCATCTCCAACTTGCCGACGCAATTGGTGGCGGCGTTCCGCGCGACGCTGGAAGAGGTGCTGGAAGCCGAAATCATTCTGCACGTCCGCGACATCTCGCATGAAGACGCCGAGGCACAGGAGCGCGACGTCGAGGCCGTGCTGCGTCAGCTCGGCATCGATCCGGATGCCGGCGCACGCATCCTCGAAGTCTGGAACAAGATCGATCGTTTCGATCCCGAGGAGCGCGAGAATCTGCGCAACATCGCCGCCCGCCGCCCGCCGGAGCGGCCGTGTCTGCTGGTCTCCGCGGTGACCGGGGAGGGGATCGTTGAATTATTGCGCGCGATCGAGGACCGGCTCGCGGCGACGCGCATGACGCTCGACCTTACCATCGATGCCTCCGACGGCGCCGGCATCTCTTGGCTGCATCGCAATTCAGAGGTGCTCAACAAGAGGCTGCACGACGGACGCTTCGACATGACCGTGCGCGTCGACGAGACCAAGCGCGATATCGTGGTCAACCGCTTCGACGCCGTGCCGCACGCAGTCTAGTCTATAGTCTAGGCCATGTCCGTAACGGGTGTGCGCCGTGACAAAGGCGGCGCTTTCCAGTGGGTGCAAGTCCCACCCGGCAAACGCTCCAGCCGGAAGCAACCGGAGCAGTCATGGAGGTAACGAAATGGCTGAAGCCTCTGGTTAGCGTG
>JBATYU010001022.1:0-2435 GCA_049674245.1 Bradyrhizobium sp.
ATCGAGGAACACGAGTTCCGGATCGAGCGCCAACGCGCGCGCCAGCGCGACGCGCTTGATCATGCCGCCAGACAGTTCCGAGGGAAAACGGTCGGCGACTTCGGCGCGCAGGCCGACCATGCCGAGCTTCGCCACCATGATCTCGTCCAGCAGCCGCTGCGAGACCGTGAGATATTCGCGTACCGGGAACTGGATGTTCTGCCGCACGGTCAGCAAGGAAAACAGCGCGCCCTGCTGGAACAGAATGCCCCAGCGCCGCTCCACCGCCCGCCGCCCCGCCGCATCCGCCGCGTCGAGATCGACGCCGAACACCTCGATGCGCCCGGCGATCTTGGGCACGAGGCCAATGATGGTGCGTGTCAGCACCGACTTGCCGGCGCCGGACGGGCCGACGAAGCCCAGGATCTCGCCGCGCTTCACGTCGAGATTGAGCCCGTCGAGCACGCGCGTCGAGCCGAACTGTACGGTGATGTCGCGAACCCGGATGATGGCGTCGGAGGCAGCTGGCGCCATGATCACATTCCGATCGACGCGAAAAAGATCGCAAACACGCCATCCATCACGATGACGAAGAAGATCCCTTTCACCACCGAAGAGGTCGTGTGCTGCCCGAGCGACTCGGCACTGCCCTCTACCGCAAGGCCCTCAACGCAGGCGACGATCCCGATCACCCCCGCCATGACCGGCGCCTTGATGATGCCGACGGTGAAGTGATCGATCGAGATCGCGTCGCGCAGCCGCAGCAGGAATGCTTCCGGGTCGACGCCGCCATAGAGCCACGCCACCAGGCCGCCGCCATACAGCGCCGCCATGGCGCCGAGAAAAGCGAGGATCGGCAGCGCAATGACGAGCGCCAGCATTCTGGGCAGGATCAGAACCTCGATCGGGTCGAACCCCATGGTGCGCAGCGCGTCGATTTCCTCGCGCATCTTCATCGAGCCGAGTTCGGCGGTATAGGCGCTCCCCGACCGGCCCGCGACCATGATCGCCACCAAGAGCACGCCGATTTCGCGCAACACCAGCACGCCCAGCATGTCGACGACGAAGATGTCGGCGCCGAACTTTCGGAAATGGAAGATGCCCTGCTGCGAGATGATGCAGCCGATCAAAAACGTGATCAGTACGACGATCGGCACCGCTCGCCAGCATACCTGTTCTAGATGATGCACGGTCGAGGTCAGGCGGAAACCCCGGGGATTGACGATAACGCGCGCGCTCGCGGCAAGCACGGCGCCGAGCATGTCGATCAATCCGGCAATCGTGCCGCCGATGCCGGCCATGCTGCGGCCGATCTGATCCAGCATGCCCGTGATCGTCACGGCATTGGTCTCGAGGACCGGCGTTCCCTTCACCCGGCGCACTTCGTCGACCAGGCTCGAATAATTCGCCGAGAGCCCCGCGATCTTGGCCTCGACATTGCCCTGGGTCAGGCTACGGCGCAGCCGTTCGATCAGCCAGGCCCCGAAGGTGTCGAGCTTGGAAACCTGCGAGACGTCGATGAAGATGTTGGGGCGGCTTCCGGCGAGCTTTTCCGCATCCGTCACCATCCGCTCCAGATCAGGCGCAAAGCGGGCCGTCCACGGCCCCGCGGCGAGCAGCGCAAGCCCGTTGCCCTGTGCAATCCGCTGTAAGGTCGGGTCGCCGCTCACGATGCCAACTCCTGCGCCTGTCGTAGCTCACAAAGAAAAGGAAGGGTCGTCGCCGTTGCCTTGTAGAACACGCCCCTAACCAGCCATAGTTGGTTGCGCCTAGCAAGCTCACGGTTCAGGAATTGCCAGATATTAAAATGACTTCCAGCCAGCTTCCAACACTTGGCGTGCGAATCGAGCGCTGGCCGATCGCCGGCAGCTTCACCATCAGTCGCGGCGCCAAGACGGAGGCCATAACAGTCGTGGCCGAGGTCAACCATGGCGGCCAAGCCGGGCGGGGCGAATGCGTGCCCTACCCGCGCTATGGCGAGACGCCGGAAGCTACCTTAAGGGAAATCCAGGCGATGCGGGACCTGGTCGCAGCGGGCCTCGACCGGACCGCCTTACAGGCCGCCATGCCGCCCGGGGCCGCGCGGAACGCGCTGGATTGCGCGCTGGCGGACCTCGAGGCCAAGCGCAGTTCCCGTCGTGTATGGAACCTGCTGGGACGGCCTGAGCCCCGTGCTTGCATCACGGCCTATACGATCTCGCTGGGGCCGCCCGAGGCGATGGCGGCCGCCACCGCCAAGGCCGCGCACCGGGAACTCCTGAAGATCAAGCTCGGCGGCGATGGCGACGCGATGCGCATTGCCGCGGTGCGCCAGGCTGCCCCTAAATCCGAGCTCATTGTCGATGCCAATGAGGCTTGGACGCGAGACAATCTGGAACAAAATCTCGCGGCATGCGCGCAAGCCGGCGTCACGCTGGTCGAGCAACCGCTGCCCGCGGGTGAGGACGAGCTGCTGG
>JBATYU010001023.1:0-1591 GCA_049674245.1 Bradyrhizobium sp.
CTTTCAATTACCCACAATTCTGGCTCCAATGATGGCACCCAACTCGATGTCAGTGAGGCGCGACATGCCGCGCCACATGACCGTATTGCCGGGCGGAGGATCGTTGGCGCGGGCGAGATAACCACCGAGCCGCGCGACCTTGGTTAGGTAGTGGGATAGCATCGGTCTTCGATGTGGCCCTTGCTTTCGATCCTTCACAAGATGATCGAGTAGCTGCAGTTCATCTTTGGTCAACGCGAGATCCGGTGGAGCGTCCGCGGCCGAGCGGTTGAGCATCGTCATCCAGAAAATCCGCCAACTCAGGATGCAAAAGACAGAGATAAGATTGGCCAACCGCTGAGCGGTCCTGAGCTTCGATTCCTCAGCTTTGCAGCCCGATTTGAGGATCTTGTGGAACACCTCGATCTTCCACCTCAGGGAATACCATTCGAGTTTCTCAATGGCGTCCTGGCGGGATTGAACGGACAGATCGGTGATCAGCTTCCACTCGATTTTCTTTCTGTTCTTAGGTGTTCCGCGCTCCTCGGCATGGATCACCGTCAACGTCAGCGCAGGATATCGCTTTTGTTTGCCGATCGGCGGCAGGACGCGGATCTTACGATATCTGATTTCGAGAGCCACCTTGTCGGGATTGCCATTGCTGTCTCTGACCTCGATGCGATGCAGTCCTTTGACGGCAACTTCATCCATTTCGTCGGCAATCGTGTGATCTCCATCCCCCGCCAAGCGGTCGACACAGGTCCTGACCAGGAAATGCGTTCCCACCTGCTGAGCCTGACAGAATAGTTCGTAGATGTCGCTTTCGCGATCACCGATATGGACGCACCGTCCTGGATCGTTCAGAAGCTCCGTCGATTGCTTTAGATTCTCCAACCACCGGATGCTTTCCTTCTTTTCGATGGGAACGCGCGTCGGATTTATTTTCTTCTTGAGCGCAGCAGTCCCCTTGAATTTCTTTCGGGTCCAGAATTTGACGGCCGTTAGCCCAAGTGGCAACCCCTCGGTTGTCACAGCCAGACTCGAATGCATCAGGATCCCGCAAACCGTATGCGGTCTCACGCGACCTGCCTTATCCTTCCCACTGTTTACGTTCTTGGTGATGCCAATCGCCTTGGAGTCCTCTCGTTGGTAGCTGAACTCCGTCGTGTCATGCAAAACCAGAACGAGACCAGCAGTGGCGGCGGCGCGATCACGAGTCGATCGGAAATGGCCGGCCAAAATGTCGGCTTCGCTGACCCGGTCATTCGAGAAGAAGCGATAGGCAGCCTTGGTGTTGGTCCAATCCTGGCAGACCAGTGGAATACTCTGCCCCATGGCGCTCCCCATCTGAGCCAACAGTTTGCAGAACCTTTTGCTAAGCCGCGCATCCTTAAATTCGCACCCAGTGGTTTCTCGATCAACCCAATGTTCGGTAGTGCATGTCGGATCGGGAGCTCGTCTCATTAGCCGATCCCGCAACAGCAAACCCATGGAGCACCCCTCAATCGCGAATCAGGTGCTCAGCAATGAATCACAAGCGATTCTTCCGACTCAACATTTCGTCGTTGTCGTTGCCCTTCAAAGGGCTCGGATTTGTGGGTAATTGAAAGCC
>JBATYU010001024.1:0-2748 GCA_049674245.1 Bradyrhizobium sp.
CATCCTCGACAGCGCCACACGTCTCTGCCGAGCAGACGCAGGCAGCTTACGTCTCTCTGATGAAAGCGGCTTTCGTCTCGTGGCGGTGCGAGCGGACCCCCTTTGGGTTAGTCAGCTGTGGTCATCATTCTCAGTGCTCGAAAAGGGGAGCTTTCGGAGTCGATTAGCCGCAAGCAGGTTACCCACCCACATCCCTGACTTGACAGCAGTTGAAGGCGATCGTCGGGATGATTTTTGGATCGCGGCGGTGAACGCAGGTTTTCGAACGGGCCTGTTTATGCCGTTGCTCAAAGACAATGAGATAGTCGGGTTGATTATTCTGGGCCGCAAACAGGTGCGGCCGTTCACCGACAAACAGATTTCCTTATTCAGGGACTTCGCTGCGCAAGCCACCATTGCCTTGGAGAGCACCCGCCGCGAGCGGCAATATCGCGAGGCGCAGATTGCGCTGGCGCATGCGAACCGCATCGCGACGATCGGCCAATTGACGGCCTCGATCACCCATGAAGTGAGACAGCCGATCACAGCAGCGGTCACATACGCGTTAGCCGCTCGGCGCTGGCTAAGCGAGGAGCCACCGGATTTCGGCGAGGTGAGCGAGGCGCTCGCCGGTATCATAACGGAGGGTAATCGTGCGAGCGAGGTCATCGGGCGAACCCGCGCGCTCATAAAAAAAGCGCCTCCACGGAAGGATGCGTTCTCCATCAACGACGCGATTCTCGAAGTCGTGGCGCTGACCCGCACCGAAGCAGCGTACAATGGCGTGTTGGTACGGACGCAGCTCGCAGAAGGGCTGCCGCCTGTCCAGGGAGATCGGGTCCAGCTGCAACAAGTGATGTTGAACTTGATCGTCAACGCCAGCCAGTCGATGAGTGGCGTTGAGGACGGCAACCGCGAATTACACATCAGCACCGTGAGTATTGAGCCGGAGGGCGTGCGCGTCGCGGTGCGGGACTCCGGCCCAGGGTTGAGTTCGGAGAACCTCCAACGTCTCTTCGAGCCATTCTATACGACAAAGCCCGACGGCATGGGCATGGGCCTCTCGATCTGCCGCTCGATCATCGAAGCCCATGGTGGGCGGCTGTGGGCGACCGGGTGCGAGCCGCGGGGTGCTCTCTTTCAGTTTACGGTCCCCGCTGACTGAGCCGCCATCCGTGATCGATGTCGCTTATTGGCACGTTTGAGACATCCCGACGGGCACTGAATATGTCTGCTTGTTGGGGAAGACCGGAAGTCGCCAGTACACGGTCAAACCGACGCGATTGACCCGAAGCAGCCAATTACGGTGCAAGGCTCCGCGATACGGGAGTGCCGCTGACCCGTCGAAGCTTGTCCTATCGTCTAATGGCCTGTTGAGCTATTCTGCCAAGCACAGTTCTAAGCCATTCCGCGCGGATGACGTTTTCTTTCCAATTGCAGGCAGGCGAGGAGCATCATGGGTCATTTGCATCTTCTTGCGAGAATTATCTCTGCAGCTTTCGTTGTTTTGACAATCCCACAATTGGCGCTGGCCGAGACCTACCCGGCCCGCCCGATTAGCCTTGTTGTCGGGTTCTCCGCAAATGGTCCCAGTGACACGATTGCTCGCATCCTGGCTGAGCGGATGCGGCAAAGTTTTGGCCAGTCGATTATTGTTGAAAACGTGACCGGCGCTTCAGGCAGCATTGCTGTAGGCCGGGTCGCGCACGCAGCGCCTGACGGATACACGGCTAATCTGGGTTTCCTAGGTACCCACGTCATCAACGCGGCAGTCTACAAACTGACTTACGATCCGTTGAACGACTTGGAGCCGGTGTCATTGGTTGCCACCAATCCAATCTTGATTGTATCTAGAAAAAATCTGCCAGCGAATAATCTGAACGAGTTGGTCGTCTGGCTGAAGGCGCACCCTAACCAGGCAACATATGGAGCGGGTGGTATCGGAACTCCTGCTCACGTAGCCGGAGAGCTGTTTCAACAAATGACCGGCACTAAATTCCAATTCGTGCCCTACCGGGGCGCGGGACCCGCGACGCAAGACCTCGTCGCAGGCCAGATCGATTTGATGTTCGATCAATTCGCGAATGCGCTCCCGCAGGTCCGGGCAGGAACGATCAAGGTCTACGCTGTGACAGCCAAAGAGCGCTCAGCCTTGGCACCGGATGTGCCGACCGTCGATGAGGCAGGTCTGCCAGGGCTTTATGTCGATGTTTGGCACGCCCTCTGGGTGCCGAAAGGCACACCGAGGGATGTCATCAACAAGTTAAACGGCGCTGTGGTGGATGCACTCTCGGATCCAAGGGTGCGTCAACGCTTCGGCGAGATTGGACAAGAGATTCCCTCGCGTGATCGGCAAACACCGGAAAGTCTGGGCGCTTATCAAAGAGCGGAGATCGAGAAGTGGTGGCCCATCGTTCGGGCCGCGAACATCAAAGGTGATTAGCTACGACGTCCATCCAAGGTAGAACTCGACCACGCCAGCCCACATCGACCGCGTTCTCAACGCAAATCGTCACCAAAGTTCTTTGTAGTTTAGAAATAGTTTCAGTGTCGCATCGTAGCGCACCGGCACGATCCAGGGCAGCGCCAGCCTGAATATTGCATTTGCAAGGGCCGACGTATGGCGGACATAGAGATCAATGGGATCGAGTCGGTGCCTCATATGCAGCTTCGGATCATAGTTTAGGCCGCTGCTGCGAAACCATTTGTACCCTCTGCTGATCCCCCAACTGATCATGTCCCGCACGACATAGTGATAGAGATGCAGGT
>JBATYU010001025.1:0-1713 GCA_049674245.1 Bradyrhizobium sp.
CGTCGACCGAGGGCCCGCCGTCGCAAGGCCCGCCCGACGCGAAGCCGCCGCGGCGCAACCCTTCGCTCTCCAGCATCGCCCAGGATATCTCGCCGAAAGAACTGGCGATGCAATCGGCGGCAAATAACGGCACGGGCGCGACGATGACGCCGGCCGAGGCGGCGCCGCCCAATCCCGCGATGCAGCCCAACGCGGCGAAACCGCCGCAGCAACCGCTCAATATCATCCAAAAGACCTTTCGCGCCGAAGCGCTGGCGCGATTGCAGCGCGCCACGCTCGCCGAATGCGGGTTCGTGGAGCGGCTGGTGGTGTTCTGGTCCAACCATTTCTGCATCTCCGCCAACAAGGGCGGGCTGGCGCGGATGTGGGCGGGCTCGTTCGAGCGCGAGGCGATCCGGCCCTATGTGCTCGGACGGTTCGGCGACATGTTGAAGGCGGTCGAGCAGCATCCGGCGATGCTGTTCTTCCTCGACAACCAGCAATCGCTCGGCCCTGATTCGCGCGCCGGGCAAAACCGCAACCGCGGCCTGAATGAAAATCTCGCGCGCGAAATCATGGAGCTGCATACGCTCGGCGTCGGCGGCGGCTATACGCAGGACGACGTGACCTCGCTCGCGCGTATCATCACCGGCTGGACTTTTGCCGGACGGCAGGGACAGCTCGGCCAGCCCGGCACATTCGTGTTCAATGCCAACGCGCACCAGCCCGGTCCGCAAGCAGTGATGGGCAAGACCTATGAAGCAGGTGGCCTCGCGCAGGGCGAAGCGGTGCTCGCCGACATCGCGCGCCATCGCTCGACCGCGAAATTCATCGCCACCAAATTCGCGCGCCACTTCGTGGCCGACGATCCGCCGCCGGCGCTGGTGACGCGGCTGCAGGATAGTTTTACCAAGACCGACGGCGACCTCAAGGCGCTGGCGCTCACCCTTGTCGATTCCGGCGAGGCCTGGGACGCGCCGCTGACAAAAGTCCGCTCGCCTTACGAATTTCTGGTGGCGAGCGGCCGGCTGCTGGCGCGCATTCCGGAAGATCCGACCCGCTATCTCGGCGGCCTCAACGTGCTCGGCCAGCCGCTTTGGTCGCCGGCCGGGCCGAATGGATTTCCCGATACCAATGCCGCATGGGCAGCGCCCGAAGGCATGAAGCTGCGGCTCGATATCGCCGCGCAGATCGCCTCGCGTCTTGCCGAAGGCATCGACCCCCGCGATTTGCTCGAAGTTGCCGCGGCGGACGCGGCATCGGAGGAGACGAGACGCACCGTCGAGCACGCGGAATCGCGGCAGCAGGCGCTGGCGCTGCTCTTGATGTCGCCGGAATTCCAGAGGAGATGACGATGGACTGCCGTGAAAGCCAAACGTCATTCGCAACCTCACGTCGCGCGCTGCTCGTTGGCGGCGCCTCGTTCGCCGCCTGGGCCTATTTGCCGAAATTCGCGCGCGCCGCCGATGGCCGCGATCCCAGGCTGATCGTCGTGATCCTGCGCGGCGCGCTGGATGGGCTTGCCACCGTCGCGCCGGTGGGCGATCCCGACTATGCCGGCCTGCACGGCTCGATCGCGCTGCGGCCGGATGGACCGAACGCGGCCGTCACGCTCGACGCCTTATTCGCGCTGCATCCGGCAATGCCGGAATTCGCGCGGATGTACAAACAGAAGCAGGCCGCGGTGATTCATGCGGTTGCGACGCCGTATCGCGACCGTTCGCATTTCGACGG